>CAYYNJ010000034.1:12195-14876 GCA_964472775.1 uncultured Spirochaetaceae bacterium | reverse complement strand
GTAACGAACCTCTACAATGAACGGTTCTTCTTTCAATTCCTCCAGGGCCGGATCGAGGAGGGGGGCCCTCCCTTCGGATTGATCTTCCTAACCCTGGATAACATCGCCTCCATCAACAGTCAGTACGGCAAACAAGCCGGTGATGAAGTCATGCGGGGGGTGAGCTACCTCATCCGCAACTACCTGGAGAACCGGCCGGGATTCCTGTCGGCCAAGCTGAACGCTCCCCTCTTCGCCCTCTACCTGCCCGCTGCCGATCCGGCGGGAGTAAGGAAAACGGCGGAAGACCTGCGGCGGGACGTGGAAGAGGCGGAGATTTTCATAGAGCCGGTAACCATCTCCCTGGGAACCATCCTCTCGGACGAACCGGTACTCTCCGAGACAGGCGATAAAAACCCCGTCACCGCCTTGATGGAACGGGGAACCGCCCGGGCCAACCACGCCAAAAGAGAGGGGGGCAACAGCATCTGCGACTTTCCCATCCTGAAGAAGGAGACCCCTGCCCGGGGAATGGTGGTTCTCATCGAACCGGATGAACTGATCAGAGAGATGGTTACCCGGGAACTGGCAGACCGGAATATCCGGGTCTATGCCGCCGAAGAAGGTTCTACGGGGCTGTCCCTGGTTGAACAGAAAACTCCCGATGTGGTTATCTGCGAACTCAACACCCCCCAGATGGACGGTTTAACCCTGAAGAGAAACCTTGGTTCATCGGCGCAGCTTCAGAACATCCCCTTCATCCTCCTGACGAGTCAGAAAACCGAGCAGGTTATCAAACAGGCGGTGGAGCTGAATATCCGCTATTTTTTCTCAAAACCCTTCTCTCTCACCGAAATAGCAGGCCTGACGGTGAACCTGCTCTCAGGGAGATAGCGAAGGTCATGCGGATTATCCTGGTTTTATTTTACCTTTTCCTCCTCCTGGACCTGGCGGCCGTTTTGCTGCTCTTGATCCAGCAAACCTCGCTGCGGCGGCATAGAGGAAAAGAGAGACAGCTGTTCCTAGTCTCCCTCATCAGCCGGGGAACGGAAGAATCTTTGGAACCCGTCATCCGCCGGAACCGGCGGCGGTTTCTCCTGGACTTCCTCCCCCTCGCCGATACCCTCCGCTTTACCCCCCCTCAGCTGGAAGCGGTTAAAAAGGCCCTGGATAAATCAGGGACATCCACCCTGATTTTCCGGAGCATCCATTCCCGGTCCGCCCCTCGCCGCAAGGCGGCGGCCCATCTTCTGGCCAAGATTCCCTATCCCGGTGCCGGGCCCCTGCTTCTTCAGAGCTTCCTGAAGGAAAAACTTTATACGGTAAAACTGGTCATGGCAAACTCTCTTATCGACCTGGGGTTCAGCGCCGCCCTGCCCGACCTGATCGACTCCCTGGTGGGTGCCCCCCGGAATTACCGGGAGCGGCTCTACCGGCTTTCCGCCCAGTTCGGATCCGACATGGTCCCCTACCTCCCGCTTCTTACCAACAGGCCGGAAAAAGAAATCCGGCTCTTTTTAATCCATCAGGCGGAGCATGTTTCCACCCTTCCCCTCTATGATTACCTCCTGAATCTGGCAGGCAACAGAGACCGGGATATTTCCCGGTCCGCCTTCAAGGTACTCCTAAAACACCACCGGCCGCGCCTTCCCCTAAACCTGTTTCTTCACCACAACGATCCGCACATCAAAGGCAGGGCCCTGGAAGCCCTGGGAAACGGGGGAGGCCGGGACGATACCGCCGATCCCGCCCGGCTCATCCCCTTTTTAGCCGAAGCTTCGTTCCGAGCCTCCGCCGTGGCGGCCCTGACGAACCGGATGAAGAGACAACCTGAGATCATTCCGCTGCTTCTGGAAACCATGGTGAGCACTGAAAAAACTGAGATCCGTACCGGCCTGGGGCAAGTTTTCTCCAACCGGATGGACTACTTCCTCTACCGCATCCTTTCCCCCGAGGGGGATCAGATTAAGAAGCTGCTTGAAACGGTACTTTCCCTGGGATTCTCCAGCGAAACAATCAACTTTCTGAACGAAAATCATGACGTGGAGAGGGAGAACGAAATTCTTTCGGTGGTTAAGAGGGTCATCAAAGACAACAGCCAGGAGCGGGAAGAGTTTCAACGCTATTTGCGGAAAAGCGTTCTGAAAAAGCTGAAGCTGGAAAAAATCGAACCCGATTCAGCCCGGGGACACCGGACCGAGGGGGTTCCCAGACTGGTTTTAGCAGTATTCTTGCTGATTTCGATCGCCCCGTTTCCGGCGGTGTTCTATCTCGAAACCCGGTTTGACCCCGGCGGGCAAGGGCTGTTCCCCCTCTTCCAGCACTTTTTGGTCCGGGCCAACTACTATTTCTCCTACTACTCCTTCGCCGTTAACTTCAGTTACCTGATCCTTCTGCTGCTCTCCTTGGCGGGAATCATCATCTACGGGAGAAACCGGCGCATCAAACCGGAAAGCTTCCTCATGAAGGAAGGGGTTCTTCCCCCCCTCTCCATCATCGCCCCCGCCTTCGGGGAAGAATCCACCATCGTCGAAAGCGTCACAGCCCTCCTGAACCTGGACTACCCTGATTACGAAGTGGTGGTGGTTAACGACGGCTCCACCGATGGGACCCTGGAAAAGGTAACCTCCCACTTCGACATGGAACGGGTTGATTTCGTCTACGAAGCTCCGCTTAAAACTACCACGGCCCCGGGCATCTAC
>CAYYNJ010000034.1:5879-12185 GCA_964472775.1 uncultured Spirochaetaceae bacterium | reverse complement strand
CCGGAAGTGGCCGATCGCGGCGCTGCTCGACGCCTGCCGGGCCTATCCGCGGCTTACCGTGGTGGACAAAATGAACGGCGGAAAAGCCGACTCCCTCAACGCCGGGATTAACCTGGCCCGGGGAGAATTCTGCTGCGGCATAGATGCCGATTCGCTTTTAGACGGCCGGGCCCTGACCGAGGCGGCCGCCATGACCCTGGACAGCGAGAAAGACACCGTCGCCCTGGGAGGCATGATCCTTCCCGTCAACGGCTGCACCATCCGGAGGGGTCAAGTGATAAAGTCCCATGTGTCGCCCCGGTTCCTTCCCGGCTTTCAGACCATGGAATACTTCAGAGCCTTCATCTCCGGCCGGATCGGCTGGTCCATGATGAAATCGGTTTTGATTATTTCCGGCGCCTTCGGCTTCTTCCGGAAAAAGGAACTGCTGGAAATCCGGGGGTATCTCACCAGCCGGGAACAGCACCGCCGGGATACGGTGGGAGAAGACATGGAGCTGGTGGTCCGGATGGTGGAACGGCTGAAAAAACTGAAGAGAAGCTTCTCCATCCTCTATGCCCCCTTCGCTCTCTGCTGGACCGAGGTCCCCGATTCGGGGAAAAGTCTCTTCTCCCAGCGGCGCCGATGGCAGCGCGGCCTTCTGGACATCCTCTATCTTCACCATACCATGATCGGACGGCCCCGGTACGGCGGCTACGGCATGCTGGGGCTCCCGTACTTCCTTCTCTTTGAAACCCTAGGCCCCTGGCTGGAAATCCAGGGGTATCTATTTTTTATCACCGCCCTGATTCTGGGGATCCTGGATATCAAAGTCATCCTGCTGGTTCTGACGGCGGCCCTGTTGTTCGGCCTGTTTATATCCCTGGGATCCCTGATCATCGCCGCCCGGATCAGACCCTTCTTCCCCGGGAAGGATATGGGACGGCTGATAGTACTGGCCCTGGCGGAAAACTTTGGGTTCCGCCAGATCATGAGCTTCACCCGCATCACCGGCTACCTGGAAATGTTCCGTAAACACCGGGGCTGGGGAACCATGGTCCGCCGGGGGTTTACATCTCAGGAGGATGCTCCATGAAAAAAAAAGCCGGTCTCTCATGCCTGCTGCTGGCAACGGCCCTTCTCTCCCTCTCCGCCGTACCCCTTCGCAGTGTCACCGAAGGAATGTTTGAAAGCCGCTCCAACGGCACATCCCTCTGGGGCATCAGGAACAGCTTCATCCTCAGCCCCCAAGAGCGCCCACCTTTTTTTCTCACCCCGGGGATAACGGTGTATCCCGATACGGCTTTGCCCGAACTGGAGGGGGGGCTGTATGTGGTATGGGCCGACCGAAGCTATTCCCGGCTGGCTTACAGGGTGGCCTTTCCTTTCCGGAGGGATTCCCGGGACTTCAATTCCCCCGAACACCGGGTTTCCTTCGACCTTACCCAGGAAACGGCCCGGCAAATTCTCATCCTGGGGGGATCTTCCTTCATTAACTCAGACCGGTTTACCGCTTCCCTCTACCTTGCTTCCCGCTGGACCGGAGAAACCAGCCGTTTCGGCCTTCGGACCACCGGATGGGTCACCAGCACCGAGGGGCTGGGAGCCAGCGCGGCGGCGGACTGGGATTTGTTCACCGAAAAGCCCCTGGGCTGGAACCTGGGTTTCACCGCAGGAACCTACCGCCGGGAAGACCAGACCGAACTCATTGGCGCGGCCCTCTCGGGCCGCACCGCCCTGGTGATCCCCCTCGCCCGGGGCCGGGTGGTTTATCAGATCAGCCTGGACGGCAATCCCGATTACTGGGCCCACCGCCATTCACTCATCCTGGATCTATCCCTATGACCCGGAAAACGCCGATCTTAATGTTAATTCTCGGGGGAATCTTCCTGGGGACAACCGCCGGCTGCCTGGGGGCCCAACCCCGTACCATCACCTTCAGCGGCTACGACTGGGTGGTCAAAGACTCGCGGCAGCGGAAAATTGCCCCGGGTCCCAACTACTACAGCGCCTCGGCCTCCTCGGTCTGGGTGGACCCGTCGGGGGACCTTCATCTGGCCATACGGAAAGAGGAAGAGCGCTGGTACAGTGCCGAAGTTTTCACCCGCCGGCGGTTCGGATACGGACTCTGCTCGATACGGGTTTCAGGCCCCCTGTACCGCCTTGATCCGGTAATGGTTTTGGGCCTTTTTACCTACGATACCGCCGACCCGCCCCTCTACCAGGAGCTGGACATCGAATTCAGCCGCTGGGGGAAGGCGGAAAGCCCCTGGCTCCACTATACGGTACAACCCTACCAGGAACCGGGCCGAAGCCTCCCCTCCGCCCCCTCCTTGTCCTCCGGCGAGAGCCTCCATACCATCCTCTGGGAACCCCGCCAGGCGGTCTTCTCCAGCTACACCGTTCCGGAAGACGATTCCGACCCGGTGTTGATTAACCAATGGAGCCTGGAAGCACCGGACATCCCGGTTCCCCGGCGGCCCGCCTTCCGGTTCAATTTCTGGCTTTTTCAGGGCCGCCCTCCCGCCGCAGCGGCGGAGGTGATCATAAGAGATTTCTCCTTTACCCCGATACCCTGATTCGGCGGACCGCCCCTTGTCCTAGGAAAACCACTTCTCCTCGGTGCCTCGCCGGGCTATAATGGCGTATCTCTCTAACAGGAGTTATCAATGGAACGATTCCCCCCCCTGAGGCAGCTTATTTATGCCAACGGCAACATGGGCTTTTCCGTGATGGACAACATCTACGGTGTCTATCTTGTGTTTTTCCTCCTCCCTCCGAAAGAGCTGGGGATGCCGGAACTGGTGTCCAACCGGCCCCTGCTCCTGGGGCTGACCATCATCGGCCTGGTGAACATCTTCGGCCGCGTCATCGATTCCCTGGCGGATCCCCTGATCGCCTGGTGGAGCGATAACGCCCGTTTTAAGATGGGACGGCGAAAGTTTTTTTTACTCACCGGATCGGTTCCCTTCGCCCTGTCGGGAATCCTCCTCTTCTTTCCTCCCGTGGCGGCGGAGAGCGGCTGGAACGCCCTCTACACGGCGGTGATGCTGGGCATTTACTTTTTCCTCTACACCTACTTTATGTCCCCCTACCTGGCGTTGATCCCCGAATTGAGCCGTACCCCCGACGACCGGATCCGCATCACCGTGCTGCAGGCGGTTTTCAGCCTGTTGGGAGCCGTGGCGGTGATGATCTTCAGCCCCCTGATCTGGGAAGGTTTGCAGAAAACCGGCCTGGGGATAAAAGAGAGTTTCCAGCTCACCATGGTGATTTTGGGGGCCTTCGCCCTCATCTCCATGCTGACCTCGAGCCTTCCGGTGGATGAAAAAAGGTACTCCCGCAGTAAACCGGCAAACGTAAAACTGATCGAATCGGTGAAGATGACCCTGCAGAACCGCTGGTTCATCATCTACATGATCGCCACCATCGCCTACTGGTTCTCCTTTAACATGATCCGCACCGTCATCGCCTACTATCCGGTGGTGCTTTTGAAAAAAGATGCGGGGTTTCAGATGGTCCTCATGGCAGCCCTCTTCGGCACCGCCTTCTTCTGTTTTCTCCTGCTTCCCCTGCTTTCCCGGCGTTTTTCCAACAAGCAGCTCATGCTGACCGGCATGGCCAGCTTCGCCGTACTCATGGCGGGGACCGCCTTGGTTCCCCTCCTGGGGCCGGCGGCGGTGCCCTTCAGCGTCACCCAGATGGCCTTGATGGGATTCCCCGTGGCCATCCTCCTGGTCATTCCCAATGCCGCCGTGTCGGACCTGAGCGAGCTGGACGGGTTCAAGCGGGGCTTTAACCGGGAAGCCATGTTCTTCGGAACCCAGGGACTTTTCATGAAGGTAAACTACGGGATAGCCCTGGCTATTACCGCCAGCCTCTTTGCCTTCTTCGGCAAAGACGTTTCCCAGCCCCTGGGGGTGGTTCTCACCGGCCCGGTGGGAGCCCTTTTTGTGCTGGCCGGTTTTTTCGTCTTTCTCAAGTACCCCCAGGCCGAGATTACCCGGCAGCTCCAGGAGTACCGGGCCGCCGAGAAGGCCGCCCCATGAAAAGCCCCGACACCACGGTAAAGAAAATATTCCTGGTAGGCGCGGGCGATAGGGGCACCACCTACACCAACTGGCTCCCCAGCCGCCCCGGGCAGATGCGCCTCGCCGCGGTGGCAGAGCCCCGGGAAGACCGGCGCAACATCATGGCAGACCGTCACGGGGTGCCGGAGGAGGGGCGGTTCACCCACTGGAAAGAGCTGCTCGATTCGGGACTCACCGCCGATGGAGTGATCATCGCCACCGGGGACCGGGACCATCTGGAACCGGCGGCGGCGTTCCTGGAACGGGGATACCATGTGCTTTTAGAAAAACCCATGGCTTTGGACCCCGGAATCGTCGCCGAAATTATCGCCGCCGCCGCCCGGGCGGAAAAGCGGGGGGGAAGCTTGACGGTTTGTCACGTCCTCCGGTACAGTCCCTTCTTCCAGAAGGTCAAAGAGATTGTCGATTCGGGGCTCCTGGGAGAGGTAAAAACCATCTTCCATGCCGAAAACGTGGCGTGGTACCACTACGCCCACTCCTACGTCCGGGGGAATTGGGGCAACAGCGTCACCGCCTCCCCCTTCATCCTGGCCAAATCGAGCCACGACCTGGACATCATCACCTGGCTGGCAGGGTCGGTTCCGGTTTCCCTTTACAGCACCGCCCGGCGCAGCCTCTTCACCGAGGCCCAAGCCCCCGCGGGATCCCCGAAACGGTGCCTCGACGGCTGTCCCGTGGAAGAAACCTGCCCCTACGAAGCCTTAAAGACCTACCTCCACGGCATTCCCCTGAAAATAGCCCTGAGCCGGGCCCCGGGGCTATTAGGTGCGGGGGGGCGCATCCTGCTCCGCCGTCCCGGGCTGGCTCGGTTTATCCCGGGCCTCTCCCGGTATACGGTGTGGAAACAGTGGCCCACCAGCGCCGTCACCACCGACCTCACTCCCGGGGGGATCAAAGAGGCCCTGAAAACCGGCCCTTACGGCCGCTGCGTCTACCGCTGCGACAATGATCAGATGGAACAACACGACACCCTTATCGAATTTGCCTCGGGGGTGAAGGCCAATTTCCGGCTCCACGGCATGAGTCACGAAGAAGGCCGGACCCTCCGGATCGACGGGACCGAAGGAACCCTGAGGGCCAAATTCGGCAGCGGCAGCAAAATCAGCATCACCCCCCACGGGCCGGGAAAGACAATGACCTTTCCCGTGGACAACGACTACCTGGGTCACGGCCAGGCGGATAACCGCCTCATGGACGCCTGGGATGCCGCCCTCCGGGGGGCCCCCGCCCCCAGCAGCGCCGCCGAATCCGCCGCCAGCCACTATATGGCCTTTGCCGCCCTGGAATCGGTCAAAACGGGACTCCCGGTAAAACTCAACTTACAGGATTAGGATATGAACCAGAAAACCTCCCCCTTCCTTCCGGACTGGGAAAACCTTGATGTCATCGGCAGAAACAAGCTCGCCCCCCGGGCCACAGGATTCTCCTACGATACCCTGGAATCGGCCCTGAAGGGGGGGAGGGAAAACTCACCCTACCACCTTTCCCTCAACGGTGATTGGCGGTTTCATTGGACCCCTGCACCGGAAACGGCGCCGGAAGGATTTTTCCAGGACGGGTTTGATGATTCGGCCTGGGCGGTTATTCCGGTTCCCTCCTGCCAAGAGACCCAGGGCTGGGGAACCCCCCTCTACACCAACATCCGTTATCCCTTCAAAAAGAGCCCCCCCAGGGTAACCCAAAAGCCCCCGAAAAGCTGGACCGCCGCCAGGGAGAAAAACCCCACAGGGTCCTACCGCCGCGGCTTCACCGTCCCGCCGGACTGGGCAGGCCGCCGGATCATCCTCCAGTTCGACGGGGTCGCCTCGGCGTTCCACCTCTGGATTAACGGCCAGGAGGCGGGGTACAGCCAGGACAGCCGGACCCCCGCCGCCTTCGACATCACCGGACTGATCCGGCCCGGAGAAAACCTCATGGCGGTACGGGTTTACAAGTACTGCGACGGCTCCTACCTGGAGGACCAGGACCTCTGGCGGCTTTCGGGTATTTTCCGGGACGTTTACCTTCTCTCCCGGGGGAGGGCATGCCTGGAGGATTTCGGGGTCACCCCCGACCTGAGCGAAGATTTTACCGTTGGCACCCTTCGTCTCACCGCCGCAGTCACCCTTCCCGACGGTACCGCCGACACCTCCTTGACGGCCCGGCTCTTCCGGGAAGGCCGGGACGCGGCTTCGGTCCCGTCCCAAGGGCCCAAGGGAAGGAACCCCTCCCCCCCGAAGACCCGGCCCCAGACAGA
>CAYYNJ010000034.1:5410-5869 GCA_964472775.1 uncultured Spirochaetaceae bacterium | reverse complement strand
CCTAAACGACCCCGCCCTCTGGACCGCCGAACCCCCAGAGCTCTACCGCCTGGTTCTTACCCTGACCGACGGGGCCGGAAACATCCTTGACATGACCAGCCTGGATGCGGGATTCCGGAAAGTGGAGATTAAAGAAGGAACCCTCAGGGTGAACGGCCGGCCGATTCTGATCAAGGGGGTGAACCGCCACGACTTCGACCCCGTCACCGGCTACTACTGTCCCCCGGAGCGGATGGAACAGGATGTGATTCTGATGAAACAGAACAACATCAACACCGTCCGGACCAGCCACTATCCCAACGATCCCCGGTTCTACACCCTCTGCGACCGCCACGGCCTCTATGTCATCGACGAGGCCAACATCGAATCCCACGGCATGGGATACCTCCGGAAGACCCTGGCCGACAACCCGGCCTGGCAGGAAGCCCACCTGGACCGGATGCGCCGCATGGTGGTGAG
>CAYYNJ010000034.1:5102-5400 GCA_964472775.1 uncultured Spirochaetaceae bacterium | reverse complement strand
ACCGGAACCATCCTTCCATCATCATCTGGTCCCTGGGCAACGAGATGGGGGACGGCTGCAACGTGGTAGAAGAAGCCCGCTGGACCAAGACCTTCGATCCCTCCCGGCCCGTCCAGAGCGAGCGGGCGGGATTCGCCTCCCACACCGACATCATCGCCCCCATGTACCCGTTTTTCAAAATGCTTAAAAACTACACCACCGGAAAGCCCACCGACTACTATTCGCTTCTCTACGGTAAGAATTTCCGCATCGGCGCCGAACCGGCGTCGACGGTCGACAGCACCGGCGCCGGCGATGC
>CAYYNJ010000034.1:0-5092 GCA_964472775.1 uncultured Spirochaetaceae bacterium | reverse complement strand
GCCCGGACCCGCCCCTTGATCATGTGCGAGTACGCCCACACCATGGGAAACAGCGGCGGCAACTTTCAAGACTATTGGGACATCATCGAAACCGGTGAATACCTGCAAGGCGGCTGCATCTGGGATTGGGTAGACCAAGGCCTTTCGGTGGCCCTGCCCGAAGGCAGGCCGGTGACCCTTCCCCTGGATCCCCGGGAAATCGGGAAGGGGGAAGGCTCCTCCTTCTTCGCCTACGGAGGCGACTTCGGCGACCGGCCCAACAGCGGCAACTTCTGCCTCAACGGTATCGTCCGTCCCGACCGGACCCCCAATCCCGCCCTCCATGAGGTGAAGAAGGTGTACCAGAATTTCCGGGTCTATCCGGAAGGGGAGAATGACATACGGATCAGGAACAACAGCTTTTTCACCCCCCTGTCAGCCTACCGGGTGGAGTGGATCCTCCGGGAAGAGGGAGAAGAATTTCTCCGGGGAGACCTGGCCTGTCCGGAAATTCTGCCCCGGCAGCAAGCCGTGGTGCCCCGGCCCTATGACCGGACCCTGGAAAAACCGGGGAAAGAGTACGCCCTGTCCCTCTATTTCCGGCTTCGGGAAGCCGCCAGTTGGGCCGAAGCGGGGCACCTGGCCGCCTGGGAGCAGCTGCTGCCCTCCATCCCCGCCGCCGCATCCTCCGCTGCGTCCCCCGCCGTAACCCCCGCCGGCTCTAAACCCGCCGGCTCTAAACCCGCCCCCCCCACCTGCCGCAGCGAAGAAGGCGCCTTACAGGTGGAGGGCCCAGGCTTTTCCCTCCGGTTCAGCCAGACCACCGGTTTCCTGGAATCGCTCCAGTATGATGGAAAGGAGATGTTCAGCGCCCCCCTGAAACACAATTTCTGGCGCAGCCCCACCGACAACGACCGGGGATACAAGATGCATCTCTGGGGAGGGCGTTGGAGAAACATCTCGGCCCTCCCGGGCAGGGTTTCCCTGACCGTTTCGGAAGAACCGGGGGAACTCCTGGTGAAGGTAAGCCGGCGGTTCCTCCTAAGGGGAGCCCGGTTGACCACCCTCTTCCGGATCAATGCTGCGGGAACCATCACCATGGACAGCCGGCTGGTCTCCCGAAGGTCCTTCCCCTTCATCCCCCGCCTAGGGTACAGCCTGGGAGTCGACGGTTCCCTGGACCACACCGCCTACTACGGCCGGGGCCCCTGGGAGAACTACCTCGACCGGAAGAACGGCGCCGAGATCGCCCTGTACCGGGCCGACAGCGGCAACCTCCACCATCCCTACATCCGGCCCCAGGAAAACGGCCTGCGCTGCGACGTCCGTAACCTGAAAATCACCGACTCCGCCGGCCGGGGGCTTCTGATCGAAGGAGACACCCCCTTTTCCTTCAGCCTCTGGCCCTACACGGCGGAGCAGCTTTACCAGGCCGCCCACCAACCGGACCTGCCCCGGCAAAGCGGCCGGTTCACCCTGAATCTGGATCACCGGCACACGGGGGTGGGGGGAGACAACTCCTGGGGAGCCCCTGTTCACAAAGAATACCGGATTCCCGGAAAAGGACGTTACCGTTGGAGTTTTACGATAAAAAGAGCGGCAGGCAAAATATAAACTAATAGTTATTTTTTGATTGCCACCGTGAAGCCGGTCTGCCATAATGTGGGAGAAATATTCACAGCCCCCGAAGGGAGTCTCCCATGAAATCATTGAAGGTCCGTCTCATCCTCTTTTTCATCACCCTGGTAGCCGCGGGAACCCTGATTTCAGGGTTCTTCATTTATTCCAATTACCGAAAGTTTCTAGACCAGTCCGTCAACGACCGGCTGACCGCCGCAGTTTATACCGCCCGGTCAGCGGTGGACTTTAACAGGGTGAACGCCCTTTTGGAAGAAGGAGGAGATCAGACCCCCCTCTACAAAGAATACCTGACTAAACTCTACGACATCATGGAAGCCCTGGACCTGGCATATATCTACAATTTGACCCTCACCGGGCAAGACGAATGGACCTTTGTATTCGACACCGCCGACTTGTATCCCGAAGATCCGGAGGATCTGTCCTACCGGCAAGTTTACGATGCCGACGAGGGAATCTATCAAGCCCTGAAAAAAAAGGACCTCCATGTAAACGATCATTACTACACCGACCAGTGGGGAACCTTTAAAAGCTCCTTCCTCCCGGTCTACGATGAGGGCGGCGAACTGATAACAGTGATTTGTGCCGACCTGGAAGCCTCGGTCAACGAGACCATGAAACGCCGGGTCCTCTTCATCTTTCTTCTTTCCGTGGCGGGAACCGTCGGCATCACCGCTCTGGTGGCGGTGGGTCTGGCCAGAAGCATCGTAAAACCCCTGGATGAAACCACCCAGGCCCTGGAGGAAATCTCCTCCGGTAAAGGCGACCTTTCCAAACGTCTCAAGAAGAAGGAAAGCAACGAAATAGGCCGGATGATAGACAGCTACAACAATTTTCAGGACAGCCTCAACGGTATGCTCCTGCAAATAGTAAAAAGCGCCGGGGCCCTGGATTCGACAGGAAAGAGGCTGTCTGAAAATATGTTTGAATACGCCTCCGCCGTGGAAGAGATCGTTTCCAACATCGGCAGTATCAACAAACAAGTGAAGAACCAGAGCCATAGCGTAGATGAGTCTTCCCGGGCGGTTTCCGATATCCACCGGAAAATAGAGAAACTCGGATCGGTTATCGTGGACCAGTCTTCCAGTATCACGGAATCCTCCGCCGCCATAGAACAGATGACGGGAAACATTGCAGCGGTATCCAAAAATATGGATACCCTAAGCGGTTTTTTCAGGGAACTCCAGGGCTTTTCCGATGAGGGTAAGGTAAAAATTGCCAACGTGATGGACCAGGTGAAAAACATATCTCAAAAATCCGAAGCCCTGCAGGAGGCCAACACCATCATCGCCGGCATCGCCGCCCAGACCAACCTGCTGGCCATGAACGCCGCCATCGAGGCGGCCCACGCCGGAGACAGCGGCCGGGGCTTTTCGGTGGTGGCCGACGAAATCAGGAAACTGGCGGAACAGAGCGCCGTCCAATCCAAGACCATCGGTGTCTCCCTGAAAGAGGTCCTCGGATCGATTAACTCCGTGGTGGACACCACATCGGAAACGGAAAAAACCTTCGAAAAAGTCATCGGCCACGTGAAGCTCATCGGCCCCCTGGAGACCCAGGTCAAAGAGGCCTTGGTGGAGCAAAGGACCGGCAGCAGCCAGATCCTGGAAGCCCTTTCCGCCATGAACCAAATCACCCTTGATGTCACCGACGGATCCCGGGACATCAAGGTGAGCAGCGACCTCTTGGTACGGGAAATCGAGACCTTGAACCGGATCACCGGGGAAGTCACCGGCAGTATGGGAGAGATCGAATCGGGGGTCAGAAGAATTCAAAACACCACCTCCAGCGGTGAGGAACTGGTAACTGAAAACGAAGCGAGTATTCAGGAGGTTTTGAACGAAACCAGCCGGTTCAAGCTAAAGGAAGATTAAAGAATATTTCTCCTTTTTTACCCCTTTCTAGGTTCTCACTGCAAGGATAAAAAGGGAAAAGAGGATAATCGAGAAAAATGTGTAGGTCATGAGAATCCCGTTAATCTCAGGAAGTTCATCTTTTCGGCTTACAGGGAGGAAAAGGGGAATAACGAAAGGCGGCGGTAAAAGGATCAGGGGTACTATCAATACCGCCACTCCATTTCAAGATGGATAAAAGTAAGGAATAACGCAGCCGGCAATACTATCTTGAGAACCAGAGCCTGGAGCCCCTCAATTTGAACAGAAGAGAGAATTCTGACTTTTCTGATAAAAGCTCCGAGAAAGACCAGAATGATTACAGGGCTCAATGTTGTTAATGCCCTAAAAAGATATTCGTTCATACTTCCCTAAGGGCGGCATCCTTCACTTTAACAAACTAGGCGGTAATTATAAACTGCCTCATCAGATTGTCCAGATGGTTGTTCAGAAAGATGAGAACAAATCCTTTTTCTTGAGGTGCCGGATCTGATTTTATTTTGTGATATAATTAGTGAAAAGCGAGGTATTACATGCAAAAAAAATCAATTGCCTTAGTTTTAGTGGTTCTCTTCCTGGTTTCTCTGTCCCCCCTGTTTGCCCAGCAGTATCAGGAAATGGACGAAGATGTCTCCGAAGCCTTCGGCCTCAGTTTTCAGGTCTATTTTTACACCGCCCTGATGACCGCCTTCGGCCAGACCATTCCGGGCTGTACCGCCGAAGACAACGTGATGGTCATGAACAATGTGGACCTTCTGTCCCTCGATCTGGATAACGGCGGCGGCTACACCAAGATGAGCGGCACCATCACCGCCATAGAAAGAGCCGACGGCGAAACCGACATGAAAGCCGACCTTTCCCTCACCGGAGGAGCCGTGAAAAACCTGAAATGGGAGGTGAAGAACTTCTCCATGGAATCTCCCGACGGCTTTTTCGATATCACCGCCGACGGAAAGAACTACCACATAAACTTCAGCGATTTTGAAGAGGAGTAGGAGGATGATCCGGGGTCAGTGACCCTCGCCCCGGATCATTTTCACCGCATGGGGCAGCACGGGCAACAGATACCGGGTGCAGGAGGTGACGGCCTTCACCGACCCCGGCAGGTTGATCACCAGGCTTGTGCCCTTCAGCCCCGCGTAGCCCCGGCTCAGCATGGCAGAGGAGGTTTCGGTGAGGCTGTGGGCCCGGAGGGCTTCGGCGATACCGGGGACCTCTTTGTCACACCAGCGCCGGCAGACCTCGGGGGTGATGTCCCGGGGCCCCAGGCCGGTGCCGCCGGTGGTGAGGATGATATCCGCCCCGGCACATTCATCCAGCGCCCCGGCAAGCGGTTCGGGGTCGTCTGAAACCAGGAGCCGGGCGACTTCCACCTCGGCGCCGTAACCTTCCTTCAGCAGGGCCTCGATGGCGGGACCGGAGAGGTCTTCGTACTCCCCCCGGCTGGCCCGGTCAGATACGGTAATAACAGCGGCTTTCACGGGTGACGGTACCTCCCTTGATAACTTTCACGAAAATTCCCCGCCGGGGCATGATGCAGTCCCCCACGATGGCCTTGATGGCGCAGCCGTTGTGGCACTCCT
>CAYYNJ010000033.1:1678-14892 GCA_964472775.1 uncultured Spirochaetaceae bacterium | reverse complement strand
TCGCCGTGCGTAATGGTAGAAATATCTGTCTTAGGTCCTGTGATATCCAGTCTCGCAAGAGAGTTCTTGTCTAGTTTCTTCTTTCACATCCACAGAAGGTTCCTCCCTGGGATCGTCGGCCATACTATCGGTCATGGGCATTCCTACCTACTTTATTGTTCATTATTTCTTGGATTTTCATCTTGGTTTTATTACGGTTTCTGAAGCACAAATTTTTTTCCAGTCTATTGGGACGGCGGTCACGAAATCGCCTTTTCAAAAGCAGTCTTTTCAGGATAAAACAGAGTTGAGACTTTCCCTAGGGATAAGTTCTAATTAGAAGACCAATCTAATATAGTAACACGGCGACTCCCTGTCAACCCTGCGACCGGGGATCCCGCCGAACAGGACCTAAAGCCGTTCTACGGTCTTTTTAATCTTCTCCCCATCGGCGGAAAAGATATCCACCAGGTTGGGATCTTTAATCATCTCGCATTTCCCTTCAAAGACCACCCCGTCGGCGATTCGCAGGCGGGATGTTCTGACGTTACCGAAAACCTTTCCGGAATCCAGCATTTCCAGGGAATCGGTGGCTACAATATTTCCCTTCACCACCCCGCCCACCACAATGGACCGGGCCTTGATATCCGCCACCACCTCGGCACCGTCTTCAATATAGAGAAACCCTATGGAATCGATCTTCCCATCAAACTTGCCGTCTATCTTCAGTGATTCCTTAAAATTCATAACCCCGTTGAAGACGGTCTCTTTTCCCAAGGTGGTAACTATTTTTTCATATCCATTATTTATGGTCGCTTTACCCATGGTGAGCCTCATTAAGTCGTATTAAAGTGTGCGCATCGTTCTTATCAGAATACCGGTGGATCTGCTTGTTACTTGGTCTGCATGACAAAGACCCCGTCCCAGTCCTCTGGAGGCGGGTTTTCGATGTAGTGTTTGCACCGGGCGTAGTAGACTTTAGAAGGTCCGTCTTCCGGATCAACCTTCAAGGCTTTGGCAAAATAGCCCCCCGCCTTGGCAAAATCCATCAGCTTATAGGCCTTTCTGCCCTGGGCAAACAGTTCCAAAACCTGCTTTTTTTCTTCGGTAATCACCTACATATCCTCGTTAAGGTATTCCTGGCTTTTTTTCCAGGCCTCAAAATGTTTCTGAAACTTCTCTTCCAGCTCCTTCAGCGACAAGGTTGATTCCCTTACCGCCTCTTTCTCCTGGAAAAGGGCCTTCCCCTCACTACTAAGTATAACAGATTCCCGCTGACAAAAGGAGATTACTTCCTCCAAACTCCCCTTCTCTCCTTCCGTCATGGCCTTCAAACGGCCGGTCATGTCCGCTACAAAGGTCTGGTAGGAATCATTTAAGGTCTCCGACAGGGACAACTTCTCCTGCAGCCTCACCACCTGGAGAGAAAGTTCGCGATGCCTCAGTACCGCCCTAATCCGTGCCAGTACCTCGGAAAAATTAAAAGGCTTGGTAATGTAGTCTTCTACTCCCAGTTCGAACCCTTCAATCTTATCTTTAACGTCGTCCATGGCGGAAAACATGATAATGGGAGTGTCGTGGAATTCTTTGTAAGAATCGCTGGTTTTCAAAAGTCTTGTAACCTTCCACCCCGACAGCTTTGGCATCACATTATCCAGAATGATGAGGTCCGGGCGTTCAGAGACAACTTTCTCCAGGGCTTCCTCGCCATCCTCCGCCTTAACCACGGTAAAACCAAGGTTAGACAGCATGACCTCAAAAAAGTCAAGATTTATAGGTTCGTCATCAACTATCAATATTTTCGTTCTAACCATAATTTAAATTACCCTATGTTCATAATCCTATACTTGTTGGGGGTTGTCAATTGATTTTCCCCTGCCCCAGGGGACCTCAATTCTTCCCAGACAACGTCACGGAAAGCAAAAACCTTCACAAGGTGGTTCCAGACTTTATCATAAACCGCCGGGATCTCCCCGGGGTTATGTGTTTTTCATTTTCTTTAAGATTCCCAGAACGGCCCCCGCCGCCAAGAGGAGCAGCCCTCCCCACAGAGCCCCCCAGCCGAAGAGATCGCCCCAGAGGGCGTAGCCGGTGGTTTTATCGGTATAAATAGGGACCGTACCTATCATATAGGCTTCAATGAAGGGATCCAACTGGGCGGTGATCTTTCCGCTGGGAAGAATGGTGCAGGTGATGCCCGCATTGGTACTGCGAATCACCGAGCGACGGTTTTCGATGGCCCTAAAGACCGCCATGGCCCCATGCTGCATCTCCGCCGCTTCGGACTTGGACCATGAATCGTTGGTGAGATTGACGATAACCTCTGCTCCCTCCGCTACAAAGCGGCGGGAAATATACCCAAACACATCTTCGAAGCATATGGGGGTGGAAATTTTCACCTTCCCTAAATCAAAGACGGTGTATTCGTTTCCCTTTTCCCAAAAATGGTAGTCATTTGCTTCTAACAGGGCGTAGGCGCGGGGGAAAATATCTTCGTAGGGAAAATGTTCAGTGAAGGGAACCAGGTGAGTCTTCCGGTAAATTCCTTGGATTTCACCCCTATCAAAATAGACCACCGCATTGTAATCCACCCTCTCCATATTACCCAGGGAATCCAACAGTGGGTTGCCGGCACTGTCCTTAACAGCTTGGCCGTCGTCATTACCGAACACAAAAGGAACATTCTTTCCAGAAAGGTACTGAATCAATTCCTGAACCAAGCCGTACCGCAGCGGATCGGTGCGGTAGCGGGTATGCCAATCGATCCCAGGGACAACGCTGGTCTCGGACCAGATCACCGCTTCCACCCCGGGGTCTTCCGCCAAGGCTTCCTCGGACAGCCTGATCATGGTGCGAACGTTCCGTTCGTAGGCCCTGAACCCGCCCTCCCAAGTATCGGCGTTATGCTGGACCAAGGCGACCTTCCACTCAGGCACGGGGTTTCCCGCCCTATCCTTGGTGTAGTCGGTGGTGAGGGAAACAAAGCCAAAGATCAGGTTCAAAGCAACCAGGGCGGCGAACCCCGCCAGAACCCGGCGATGCTCTCTCAGGAAAGGCATAAAGCCCTCCCTGCCCCGGCTCACGGCGGCGCCTAAAAAGGTGTTGGGAAAAATCACCAGGGCGGTGACACCCCAGATGCCGGTAAACTCGGCAATCTGGATAAAAGGCAAAAAGAGGTATTGGGTGTATCCCATGATCCCATAGGGATAACCGAGAAACCCTTTAGTCCGAAGGAATTCATATCCCACCCAGACCACCACCTGGGCCAGGTACCCGTACCGGGGGAAAATGGTGGCCGCCAGCTTGAGCAGAGGCAGCACCGCCAGGTAGTAGGTGGCATAGATGGTGGGGACGATCATAATGGCAAGGGGATGAAAGGTAGAGAGCCAGTAGTTGAATACCGCATAACTGGCCCAGCCGAAAACAGGGGCATAAAGAAAAATCTTCAGCCATCCGACCCGGCGGATCACGACGAAAAGGGGCACCAGGGCTATAAAACCAAGAAAACCCCAGCCGGAAAAAGAAATAAAACTGGGAAAGGAAAGGCCGAAAAGCAGGGCCGCCAGGGCCAAAAGCCCCAACTCCTGAATAACGGCGGATAAAAGGGAAAAACCGTAAGACCTGCCGTAACCGCCCAATTCAGACGGGGATGATTGCTTCCTGGTTGAAGAAGAGGACTTTGCCGAAATGGACATCTATTCCCTCAAAGGCCAGGCAACATTTTTTAACTCTTTTCCGGGCCGAAAAACCGCCACCCCATGGGCTTTGACCGGCACAATCTCGCCGGTCTTAGGGTTTCTGGCCTTCTCCCTCCCCTTTCGGGTGCGAATCTCAAAGGTACCAAAACCCCGCAACTCTACAATCTTGTCATCGCTGAGCGCCGCTTTGAGTTCATCAAACAACGCATCTATAACCCGGTGGATATCCCTTCGATTCATATCAAGATCTTCAGCGATATTTTCGATTATTTCCGCTTTTGTAAACTTCTCTGGCACGTCAACCTTCCGACTTCTGTGTTTGAATAAAGAAGTCCCTGAGACTCGTCAGGGAACTTCTCTATCATACCATAAAAACGGGAAAACGAAGCTTTTAACCTAAGTTGTTCAGCAGTTTGCTCATCCGGGACTTTTTACGAGCCACGGTGTTTTTATGGTAAATTCCCTTACCAGCAGCAGTATCGAGCATCTTGATCATCAAGCTGTATTCGGTCTGGGCTGCCTCTTTCTCGTTATGTTTCACCGCCATGGTGAATTTTTTAATTTGGGTTCTCACCGCACTCTTGGCGGCTCTGTTCCGTAAACGGTGAGCTTCACTTTGTCTCTGGCGTTTTTCCGCCGATCTACTAGTTGGCAATGGAAGTACCTCCCTATTGTATTCCTGCAAGGGTGGGGATCCAAACGGATCCGGCCACCTGATTATTTCGTAATCCCTCTAAAATAGAATCGAAAAATAACAGATAAATCCTTTACTGTCAAGGGTTAATCTGTACGATACCGGGAACAGAAAAAAGCCGCCCCCAACGGCGGCAGCTTTAATATCCCCGATCTATTTAAAGTCTTTGGGGCGCCGTTCCCGACGGTCGCACGATTCACACACCGCCATGTTCCGCATCTTGCCGTCTGCGAAGACGGATCTCATCTTTACCTCTCCGCCGCAGGGACAGAGGTGCTTCTGAGTTGCAGAACCGGTACGCGCGTTCTTACTTACCTGGGCCATCTTGTTCTCCTTGTCTGTATCGGTATATATAAACTTGTTACGGTTAAAAGACGCTTTTTGTCCCGAACACCGAAAAAGCTAACCTTCACACCCGCTTAAACTACCAAAAGAGAGACCACTTTGTCAAGGAAGCGGCTCTTATTCCTCGGAGCTCTCGAAGTCCACCAGAGCCCACCGGTTGTTCTGATCCTCTCTCCGTTTGAAGTTTTCAAACTTAGCGGTGATGGTCCGGCCTTCGGAAGACTGCATTCTGACGGACCGAGACAAAACATTTACCTCATTTACCCGGTATTCGCTGTTCTTATACGATATCCTCGCCCCTTCCGAGGGCACCTGCTTCTTAATTTCATGATAAAAATCGTACTCATAGGAGAGACAGCACAGAAGCCGGCCGCAGGGCCCCGATATCTTCATGGAATTAAGAGATAAATTCTGCTCTTTTACCATCTTTATGGATACAGACCGAAGTTTATCCGTTAGGCCGTGACAGCAGTAGGTACGGCCGCAAACCGCCATCCCGCCTAATATCCTGGATTCATCCCTTACCCCGATCTGCCGCAGTTCGATTCTGATACGGAAGATAGAAACGAGATCCTTTACCAGCTCCCGAAAATCCACCCGGGCTTCGGCGGTAAAGAAAAAGAGAATCTTAGGTTCGTCCAGCAGATAATGCGCCGCCACCAGCTTCATATCCAACCCGCGGGCCGCCACCTTCTCGCGGCAAACCCTAATAGCCTCTTCTTCCTTAACCTTGTTTTCTTCCCACCGGGAAAGATCCTTTTCACTGGCTTCACGGATGATCTCAGGATAATCCGCCGTCTTAGCGGGGGAGACACCGTACACAGGACCCAGGATCCGGCCCAGATCCCTTCCGTATTTTCCGTCTACAATAACATGGTTCCCCAAGACAAGATTATCCAGGGATGATTGAAATATCTGAGTTTCGCTGGATGAGATCAGCTTGACCCGGTAAAAGGAAGGCGCCGCCGGCTTTTCCGACGCTTTCGCTTCCTCCCCCTTCGCTTCGGCTTGATCATCCACTATATCAGGGTTCGACACTATACTCTCCTTATGGAACCAAGTTCAAAAACGATTATTCTGAACGAGGTTTGGAAGAAAAAATTAGAAAGCAGCCACTATTTCATTATAGGTTAACGACTTGCTAATCTTCCTTCATTCATACTACAGCGGGAATCTCAATAATCTCTGATTTTTGGAATTCCCTCCCTTAAGATGCTGACCCTAACGCATAAGATCAACAAGAAGACCGTAGATTTCATCCACCGCCTTCAACATGTCCAGCTGGGAACGCTGGTTCTGAAGAACCCCTGCAGCCAGCTGTTCGACTTTTTGGTCAATGACTTTTATCATGGTATATTTTTTTTGCTTTTTCAGGGGATTGGCGAATTTTACCCCTTCCCGCTCTTCGATTTCAAGAGCGTGGGATACGACGTACCTTAGGAACTCTTTGACCGAACGCTTGTATTCCAGAACCGCCGTCATGGTGGGAGCCTGTTTAAGCCGCTCCCCCAGCTGATGAAGATCATCCAAAAGCTGTTCCAGGTCGTTTCCGCCGGCCTCCCTTAGAGAGACCTCTCCAGCAGAACCGGCGACGGAAGCGTCGTCCACCCGGGTCAAGGCTGAAAGAAAGGAAACCGCCGAGGATTCCTTTTTCTTAACCTTCTTCTTATCTCTATCCTGATAAGAAAAATTTCCGCTCCCCAGGGAGCCTATTTTGTCCATGGATTGTAGCTGCCCCGGGACTGGGAAAACAGCTCACTCTCTTCGATGACGGCGGAAACCTTCTCTTGGCTTACCACATTGGTACCATGCATGATAACGCCGTCCTCCACGATAAGCCGGGGAACCGTTACATTACCAATAAGCATGCCCGAGGAGAGGATGACCACCTTTTCGGCGGCCACGATATTGCCTTTAACGATACCGCCGATGACCACGCTCCGAGCCACAATAGTAGACTCCACCCGGCCTTTTTTACCGACCAGGACCTTGCCCTGACTTTTTATGGTACCGGAGAAGTCGCCGTCGATTCTAAGAAGCCCGCTTAAGACAAGGTCTCCCTTAAAAGATGTACCGGTACCCACCAACGAATTGATTAATGTACCCTGTTCTTCAAGTAGTTCAGCCATGAAATTCCCTGTTTTTGAAGAGGAGAGAAGGACTAGCGAATATCGCTTCGAACATCCAGAAAACGTTCGGGGTCTACTACCTGCGTTCCGATTCTTACTTCGAAGTGCAGGTGCGGACCTGTGGAGAGTCCAGAACTTCCCATGGTTCCAACCACTTGTCCCTGGGTAACCACATCTCCCGCATCTACATACACGTTTTGCATGTGGGCATACTTGGTTTGGAACCCATAGTTATGCCGCACTAAAATATAGTGCCCAAAACCTTGGGCATCGTACTTTCTTTCAATAACTTTACCGTTCGCCGCCGCCAACAGCGGTTTGCCGTAGCCGTAACCGATATCCAGTCCCTTGTGTAAATACCACTCCTTGGTGAAGGGGTGTTCGGTGGGACCGAACCGCTGGGTGATTCGTCCATCTCCCCGATCAACGGGCCAGAGGGTGGGCATCTCAACCAGCAGCTTTCCTTGAGCCACCAGCACCTCAGAAATCTGTTCCAAAGCATTGATGGACTCCTGCATGGTCAGTCCCAGGGTCTTTAGATCACTCAGTTCACGCATAACCCCTTCTTCCTGTTCTTCCACCCAGAAAAAAGATGTTAAGTCACCGGAAGCCAGAGTGTCGGCGGTACGGGCCCCGGATTGAAGATTCATGTTCTCCATGGTCCGCACCAGAGATGACTCGAAACTATGGGAGACCTCCCGGAGACCGGCAATTTCATCAAGAAGAATTTCAAGATTGCCCTGAGCCGTATCGAGATTGGCCGATTTGGCTTCTAACAGGCTAGATACCCCGGTAAACCGTGTGGAAAAAAGAACAAAACTCGAGAGGACCGCACCCAGAAGAAACCCCATAAAAACCATGGCGAAAAGAGAAACCCGAAAATTCAGAACCTTCTTTTCGGAATGGGGAATAAGCATGACGGTAAATTTCTGACGGCCTGCGTTAACAAACGAAGAAACCAAGGTGGAGATAAAACGACCTATTTTCCTGAAGAACCTTCCGATCCGGAAAACAAGCCGATTTTCAATGTCTTTATAATGTGCAACAGGAGACACGGAACCCCCAAAAAATTTTAACTCCGAGATACGCCAGACGGCTCAACTCTACCATAATTATCGGCAGATTGTCAAATAAATATTGACGGTATAAGATCTTCGTGTTAATTTGTGCTATATTTCTTTTTAATAAAGATAATCGCGAACGAAAAATAATGGATGTGACATGAAACTATTTGATACCCACGCCCACATCGGGTTGATAAACGAAGACCCGATTGAACAACTTATTATCTCAAAGGAAGCCCGGCAAGCCGGCGTTGAACATATTATCAGTATATGCAACAACCTTCATGACTTCTTTGACGTCTATACCAACCTGGCCACGGCCAGCCATGTATACCACGCCATCGGCGTCTCCCCTTCCGAAGTGGCCAATCCCGGAAAAGACTGGGAACGGCGCATCGAAGAGGGTGTTAAACTGGACCGGGTGGTGGCCATCGGCGAAATTGGTCTGGATTACTTCCGTAAATTCGGAAACCGGGATTCCCAGGTGGAACTGTTTATCCGGCAGCTGGAAATGGCGGATAAACTGGACCTGCCGGTGATTATTCACAACCGGGAAGCAGGGGCGGATGTTCTGGACATTCTCAGGGATAAGCTTCCCCGCCGGGGCGGGATTCTCCACTGCTATTCCGAGGACTGGGATTATGCCCAGAAAGCCCTGGAATTAAACCTTTATATCTCATTCGCAGGAAACGTGACCTACCGGAATGCCCGGAACCTCCACGAAACGGCAAAAAATATGCCCCTGGACCGGCTTCTCATCGAGTCCGAAAGTCCCTTCATGGTTCCTGCCGCCTACCGCGGCAAGAGAAACAAACCTTCCTACCTGAAGGCCACCGCCGATTTCCTGGCGGACCTGCGGGATGAACCGGAAGAAGAGGTCCTGGAAGCCCTCTGGAACAATCCCCTCAGGCTCTTTCAGATCAGCTAAAACCATGCCCTCCCCCACCCTCTATCGTCCCCTGGAGCTCCCGGGAGTAATACTCCCGGGGAATCTTTTCCTGGCCCCCCTGGCGGGATTTACCGATCAGGCATTCCGCCGGATCTGCCTCGACCACGGGGCGGATCTGACTTTCAGCGAAATGGTATCCTGCGAGGGAATAATCAGGAAAAACCGAAAAACCACGGATCTCATGCTCCGGGCCCCGGGAGAGGAGCTCTTCGCCATCCAAGTGTTTTCCGGCCGTCCCGAGGCGGCGGAGGAGTCGATTCTACCGCTGCTGGAATACCGCCCCACCTTAATCGACCTGAACTGCGGCTGCCCCGTTCCCAAGGTGATTAAAAGCGGCGCCGGAGCCGCCCTGACCCGGGACCCCAAGGCCCTGGGAGAGGTGGTGGCCGGGCTGATCCGGGGTCTTAAGGCGGCGGGAAGTACCGTACCGGTGAGTGTAAAAATCCGTTCCGGATGGAACAGCGAAGAAATCACCTACCGGGAAGCGGCGCTGCGGGCGGTGGAAGCAGGAGCATCCCTGGTGACCATCCACCCCCGTACCCGGGTACAGGGATACTCGGGAACCGCCGAATGGGAATATCTGGCCCGCTTGAAAGAGGAGCTGCCCGTGCCGGTGATTGGTTCCGGAGACCTTTTTACCCCCGAAGACGCCCGGCGGATGCTGGAACAGACCGGCTGTGATGGGGTGATGTTTGCCCGGGGCGCCCTGGGGAACCCCTTTATTTTTCACCGCACCCGAGAACTCCTTCTCACCGGGACGGTTCCTCCCGAGCTGGAACCGGAAATGAAACTCGCCGTGGCCCGCGACCACATTGACCTGGCGGTGGAGGCTTTGGGAGATCGCCGGGCCGGCAAAGAAATGAAAAAACACCTCTGTTCCTACACCAAGGGGATTCCCGGCGGGGCGGCCCTACGGAACAAACTGGTCCACGCCTCTTCCGCCTCAGAATACTTTCCCATGATAGAAGAATTCCTGCGGCACGATTGCCCCTGAGGCGGTACCGCAGCGTTCCTTATTGACCAAATCGCCGGGATGGTGGTAGCTTGCGTTGTGGAAAACAATCAAGACACACTTATCCATCACTGCGGCGTGGTGGGAATCTTCTCCGAGGGTGAAGTCAACATCCCGGAAAAGATTTTCTACAGCCTATTCAGTTTACAGCACCGGGGGCAAGAAAGCGCCGGGCTGACCTACCGAAAAGAAGGGCACCTGGTTACCTACAAAGATTTGGGGATGGTTTCTTCGGTCCTCTCGCGGTATCTGAACGAAAACCGGTCCTCCCACATTGGTATCGGCCACGTCCGGTACTCCACCAACGGAGGAAACCGAATCGAAAATGCCCAGCCCATCCATGTCACCTGCAACAAGGGGGAGATCGCCCTGGCCCACAACGGCAACATCTCCAATGCCGAAAAGCTGAAGCGGGAGCTGGTGGCGGAGGGAACCATATTTCAATCCACCTCGGATACGGAATTGATCCTCCACATGCTGGCCCGGTCCCGAAAGGACGATTTCAGGGAGGCCTTGAAAGAGACCCTTCTAAAATTGGAAGGGGCCTTCAGCATGGTGATGCTCCACGATAAAACCCTCATAGCCATGCGGGATCCCCACGGTTTCCGCCCCCTCTATCTGGGGCGCAAAGGCTCTCTCACCGCCGTGGCTTCCGAAACCTGCGCCTTGGAAATGCTGGACATACGGGAATACCGGGAGGTTGAGCCGGGAGAAATCATCCTCATCGATCAAAGAGGTATCCGCACCGAAAGCCTGGGACGGGCAGAGCGGCTGGGACAATGTGTTTTTGAACTCATCTATTTCGCCCGGCCCGATTCACTGGTCTTCGATGAATCGGTCTACATGGCTCGAAAGAGGATGGGAGCCGCCCTGGCAGCGGGGGATGGGGATATTCTGGAAGGCCTGGATAGAGAATCCAGCATCGTGGTTCCCGCCCCCACCTCGGGGAACACCGCCGCCCTGGGATACGCCGAGGCATCGGGAATCCCCTACGAGATGGGGCTGACCCGGAACCACTACATCGGCCGCTCCTTCATCATGCCCAGCAGCGCCGAACGGGAGCTGGTGGTAAAGATGAAACTGTCCCCGGTCCGCGAAGTTATCAGAAACAAAACGGTAATTCTTATCGATGATTCCCTGGTCCGGGGAACCACCAGTAAGATTCTGGTACAGCTTCTCAAGGAAGCGGGGGCTAAGGCGGTTCATCTACGGCTCAGTTCGCCGGAAATCCGTTGGCCCTGCTATTTCGGTATTGATATTCCCACCCGGGCGGAGCTCATCTCCAACAGCCTGAGCAACCGGGAGATTGCCCAGACCCTGGGAGCCGAGACGGTGAGGTTCCTTCCCATTCAGGGGCTCAAGACATGTATGGCCAAGCCCGATGCTTACTGCACCGGCTGTTTCAGCGGAGACTACCCCTTCCCCATCACCCACGCAAAGGAGATATAACCATCATGGACATCAATTCCTACGCCGATGCGGGCGTCGACATAGAAAAGGGAGAACGATTTGCCGAATTCATCGGTGCCATTAAATCCAAGGCGGTTTCGCCGGGAATCGGCGGATTCGCCGGCGGGGTGGAGCTGGACCTGAAAGGGTATACCAATCCCATTCTCCTCTCCGCCACCGACGGCGTGGGAACCAAACTGATGGTGGCCCAGGAGCTGGGGAAATACGATACTTTGGGCATCGACCTGGTAGCCATGAGCGCCAACGATCTGGCGGTCTGCGGGGCATTTCCCCTGGTTTTCCTCGATTATATCGGCTGCGGCCGCCTGAACGAGGAAATTCTCCGGGAGGTGATTAAGGGGGTGGTGACCGGCTGCGAACAGGCCCAGTGCACCCTGGCGGGGGGAGAGACGGCGGAAATGCCCGACCTTTATCAGGGTGATGACTTCGACCTGGCGGGGTTCTGTGTGGGCCTGGTAGATAAAACAAAGATGCTTCCCCGGAAAGAGCAGATCGCCGCCGGAGACATCATCCTGGGGCTGGCTTCCTCCGGTATCCACTCCAACGGCCTCTCCCTGGCCCGGAAAGTGATTCCCAAAACTGAAAGGGAACTCTGGGAACAACTTCTTATCCCGACAAAAATCTACGTGGCCGAGTTGAAGGCCCTCATGGCCGGAGGTACAGTGCTGGGCGCCGCCCACATAACCGGCGGAGGCCTCACGGGAAATCTTCAGCGGGTGCTTCCCCCGGGAGTTACCTCCCGCTTTACCGAAGACTGGCCGGTTCCCGAAATCTTCACCGCCATCAAAACCCGGGGAAAGATAGATTCCGCCGAGATGGAGAGAGTTTTCAACCGGGGTATCGGAATGGCCCTGGTGGTAAAAGAGAAGGATGTTCAGGAACTTCTCTCCCTGGGCCGGGATAACCGGTTCGACCTCCGTGTCATCGGAGAACTAATCGATGGCTAAGATCGCCGTCCTGGCTTCGGGTTCGGGAAGTAACTTCCAGGCTATAGCCGAAGCGTTATCTTCCACCCGGCATGCCGTGGCCGGCCTCATTTGTGACAGGAAAGAGGCTTATTGCCTCACCAGGGCGGAGAGCCTAAACATACCGGCGGTTCACATCTCCTACCATCGGAGGAACCGGGAAGAAGCCGAAGAGGAAATGCTCCGGCAAATAATAGAATGGCAGATAGATCTGGTGGTTTTAGCGGGGTTTATGCGTCTATTAACCGCCGGCTTCATCGATTCCCTAGGATGTCGGGTCATAAACATCCATCCCAGCCTTCTTCCCCGGCATCCCGGAACCCAGGGAATCCGAGATTGCTTTGAATCGGAAGACCCGGAGACGGGAATAACCATCCATTACGTGGACCACGGTATGGATACGGGCCCCATTATCCGTCAGGAGAAGCTTTTAAGGAACCCCGGGGAGACCTTGGAAAAGCTGGAAAGGCGTATCCACGCCCTGGAGCACCGCTGTTATCCCGAGACGGTACTAACCCTGTTGAACGACCTGAAGCGTCCCCCTTCCGGGGAACCCGCAGGGCAGTAGAAACAAAGAGCCAAAAACAGTAGAATCAACAAGCCAGCCCCTCCCCCGGGAGGGACAAAGCGAAGGAGTGACGGGCTTCCCCGAGGGGAAGAACCCGCCCTAATTTAAGGAGGGAACTTTGAGAGTTCTAATACTAGGTTCTGGAGCACGGGAACACGCCATCACTTGGAAATACGCCGCCAGTAAGCGTATCTCCGGCTTGTTCATTGCCCCGGGAAACGCAGGAACCAACGAGTTGGGGACCAACCTCCCAACCCTAAACCCCGAAGACCCCGCCGCCGTCATTGCGGCTTGCCGGGAACACAAGATTAACCATGTTTTTGTCGGCTCCGAGGGCCCCT
>CAYYNJ010000033.1:0-1668 GCA_964472775.1 uncultured Spirochaetaceae bacterium | reverse complement strand
TTGATTGTATTATAATGAATCCTCCATGGGATGTATTGACGTTGAAGGAAATGGAATTTTTTATAGGAAAACCGAGGGCCCCTTAGCCTTAGGAATCGTGGATGAATTGGAGAAAAGCGGGATCTCCGCCATTGGCCCCCACAAGAAAGCCGCCCAACTCGAGGCCAGTAAAACTTTTTCAAAAGAGTTTATGCTGAAATACGGAATCCCCACTCCAGAAGCCCGGGAGTTTTCCGACGGTTCCGCCTTCGAAAAGTACATGATGGAGATCTCTCACCGGGTGGTAATCAAAAAAAGCGGTCTCGCCGCCGGAAAGGGAGTCCTCGAAGCCACCGATAAAGAAGAACTAATCCGTTTTGGGAAGGAAGTGTTGAAAGACGATTCTCTCTTGGTGGAAGAGTTCCTCACAGGGTACGAAGTATCTATTTTTGCCTTGACCGATGGAAAAGATTTCTTCATTCTCCCCACCTGCGCTGACTTTAAGAAAGCCGGAGAAGGTGATACCGGCCCCAATACCGGCGGAATGGGAGCGGTTTGCCCGGTACCTCTGATTAATGCGGCGGCCATGAAGGTCATCGAAGACACCATCATCATTCCCACCTTCCGAGGCATGGAGAAAGAAGGGCTTAACTATAAGGGGGTTCTTTATTTCGGACTGATGATTACCAAACAAGGGCCCCAACTTTTGGAATATAACGTCCGCTTCGGCGATCCCGAAGCTCAGGTCTTACTCCCCCTCATTGCCTCGGATTTTGGCAACCTTACCGAAGCTCTCATCGAAGGGAGGCTGGGAGATCTTCCCATCCGGCTTTCTGAACAAAGCGCCCTGGGAGTAGTTGTGGCAGCGGAAGGCTATCCGGGCCATTATGAAACAGGCCAGGTGGTTAAGCCAATCCCCATCTTTCCGGAAAACGATGCTTTGGTATTTCACGGTTCCACCACGGCGGGTGAAAACCAACAGGTTCTTACCGGAGGCGGCCGCTGCTTTACCGTGGTAGGTCTAGGACAAAACATTCTTAACGCCGATGTGCGGGCCTACGAAGCTGTGGCCAAGGTAAACTTCCCCGGTTCCTGGTACCGCAGCGACATCGGCAAGAAGTTTTTCACCGACTAATATTTTTTGTTAGAGAGAAGGCAAAAACCGCAGGGTTTTTGCCTTTTTTTATTTTTCTGATCTCACAGCGAACACCGTATTACCAGAGGAGTTTTTATGAAAGATATTCTGATTATTATTGGTTCGGAATCTGATCGGACACAGATGACCCCTGCCTTGGAACTAATGGAAGAAAAGGGGCTATCCGGAGAACTGGTGGTTTACTCGGCCCACCGAAACCTTCCTGAACTGCAAGAGTTCTTGTCCAAGGAAGAAACAAACTACCGGGTCCTCATCACGGCCGCAGGCCTTTCAGCGGCTCTACCCGGGGTGGTAGCCTCTCTGTCACAGAAACCTGTCATTGGAATACCTTTGGTGGCTGGCCCTCTGGCGGGCATGGACGCCTTGATGTCGATTCTTCAACTGCCCAAGGGAATACCTGTAGCCACCATGGGGATAGGGAAGCAGGGTGTTCTTAATGCGGTACACCTGGCGGAGCGGATTCTCCGGGCTTAATTCTTTCTTAGTGTTTCTCACCGTGGATAAAACTTAAAGCACCACGGCAAAAACCGGGT
>CAYYNJ010000032.1:7726-14901 GCA_964472775.1 uncultured Spirochaetaceae bacterium | reverse complement strand
CTGGCTGTCGGATTTAACCAGCAGGTACAGGGGCGTGTCCCCCCGTTTGCTGGTGTGGTTCACGTCGACCCCGGCGGCGATGAGCTTCCGGGCCAGGTCCTCCAGATCCGAGAAGGGTTTGTCGTAGGGCCGGCCGTCGCAGAGCATGTGGAGAAGGTTGTTTCCGGTTTCTTCATCCACGAAGGCCGCGGGAGCTCCCTTTTCCAGGGCGTAGGCGGCCACCTTGGGAGCCTTGTAGGAACCCAGGGTGTCTTTGAGGACCCATCCGTCCGGGAGAAGATGTTCTTCAATGGCCTTGAAATCTGCCACCGAATCGTTTCGTATGGCGCCGTAGAACTTCTGACGCCTTTCATAGATAACGTCGGACAGGTAGAAGTCTCGGTCGGTGGTTTCCAGACCATACTGGCCTATCAGGTAATCGGCAAACCGACCCTGGCTGTCCCTCAGCAGGGCGGGGGCCTTTTTCTCCACCAGAAGCTCGGTGAAGGGGCTGATCATCCCTCCCGGGCCCATGGCTTCCTCGGCCCGGTGAAGCAGAAGGGTTTCCGGGGGAAAGAGTTTTCTTACATCGTCCACCGGCGCCAGAAGAGATTCGAAGGTATCGTAGTCGCCCTCATCGATGGCCTTCAGAATTGCTTCGGCCCGCTCGGCGTCGGTCAGATTGACGCTGTTTTTCGTCGGGGCGGAGGCTTTGGCGGGGGAAGGACCGGTCCCTGAATCGGCTACGGCTTTTTCGGTTATTGATTTAACCGCCAGATCGGTCAAGTTTCCCTGAAGGGTGCCCCGGGTAGGCATCATCAGGCACCCCGATGCCATGATCAGCACCATCGCCAGGAACAGCGAAAAAAGCAAAGATTTCTTGTAGGGTCCCATCTCATTCTCCTTGGGTACATACAGTTTTTTTCCATTCTGATGAGAATTGGATGAACCCGGAAGTGTCGATGGTACCGAGGGTGTCATTCTTTAGTCATGGTTCGGGGTGTGACGAGGCAGCGCATTCAATCAGGCGGCGGGATAGGGAACCTTGATGGTCATCTGGAACCCCTCTTCCGGGGCGCTCCAGAAAGTCAGGGTGCCGGAAAACCGGGCGATTCCCTCTTCCATGAGACCCAGGCCGTGGCCTGGACGGCAAAGGCTGCATCCAGAGCCATTGTCCGATATAAGCAGAGCTACCTGTTTATCGCCGTAAAGCACCACAAGATCAATTCTTTCGGGGCGGCCGTGTTTTAAAGCGTTGGTAATGGCTTCCCGGCAGCAGCCTGTCAGTTCCCGTACCAGAGGTTCGGGCAGGGGTCTCTGATTCCCCCGGAGAATGAAATCCAGGGTCACCCCGGGAAGCCGGCTTTCCTGGATCAGGTTTCCCAGGGCGATGGAGAGGCTGTTGCCCTCTGCCACCTTATCGGCGAGGCTCTCTTCAAGCCGGGAAAGGCCCCGGTTTATCAGATCACGGGCCGCGGCGATCCGGGATGCTTTGGCCGAAGGTAAAGAGGGTGTTTCCTTTTCCAGCCGCAGCAGATAGATGACCTGGGTGAGACTGTGTCCCAGGATGTCGTGCATCTCCCGGCGGGACCGGTTAAGCAGGACCGTTTCCATCATCTCCAGGGTTTTCCGGTTATATTCCTGCAGCTCCCGGATCGACAGTTCAAGCTGCCGGTTTTTCTCTTCCACTTCGGTTTTCAGTTCCTCAACCCGGCTCACATCAACGTAATGGTAGAGGGTTCCTTTGCGGCTTTCGCTGATGCGATGAAGACGGAATATCTTTCCTTTCTGGTGAATCTCGGGTTCCGGAGGGGTATGGGGGTCAATTTTTGTGACTCGGCAGACCCGGTTTTTCCGGTCTGTCAGTATCAGGGGGTCTTCCAGTTCCAATAACAGCCGCTTCCAGGCCGAAGGAAGAACCCCCAGAAACCGGCTTCGAAAGGCGGCGATACCGAAGAAGGCCAGAGAGAGGGTCATGAACAGGGGGGTGTAGTCAAATTTCTGTCTAAACCCGAAGAGCCGGTAGGTATAGACCGCGTTGATGATAAGCGGAATTACCGCCGCAGCGACCAATAGGAACTCTCCCCTCAGTTCCGTCCGTCGGAGACGGAACATCCCCAGAAGAAACAGAACAATACCCGCCAGGGTAAGCAGGTAGGTGTAGCCGGAGAGAAGATAGAAAACCGGGCCGAAGGTGTCCCGGTAAAAGGTGTAAGTGGCGTAGAACAGGTGGTGAAGGGGGTTGGTGGCGGCGATGAGGAAGAAAATTAAAGATGGGGTTCCCAGGATGATCCGGAACTTCAGCTTCAAATCCCTGTTGAAAACGTAATGCCAGGCAAAATAGAAGAAGAGAGGTCCCAGGGCGCAGACCGCCAGGTATTGGGTGACGATAAAGACCCAGCGCAGAGTGACTGTCGGAGCGATGGTCTTAAGGATTTTGCTGATTACCCAGAGAAGCGGAACTGCCTGAAGGAGGAGATAACGATAGAGAAGCCGGCTTTTTTTCCCGTTTCTGAAAAACCAGCTGTTCACCCCCAGGATCACAAGGATGGCCAGGAAATGCCAGGCCTCGATAAGAAAAATTTCCCGGCCCAGAGCCTCGCTCATTTCCATGGTGCTGCCGTGTCCTTCATGCCTTCATCAGTCAAGATTTTCCAGCAGATTGTGCCGGATGGCGTATACGGCAATCTGGGTACGGTCTTCCAGCCCCATTTTACCCAGCACCGAGCTGACCCGGTTTTTTATGGTGCCTTCGGTGCATCCCATCAGGTCGGCGATGGCCTTGTTGCCGTGGCCTTCGGCGATGAATCTGATAAGATCCATGTCCCGGTCGGTGAGGCCGAAAAGCCGGTTTTTGCTGTTTTCCTGATCCCGGGGAAGCAGCTGTTTCTTCACCGCCGGATGGTAGACCAGAAGTCCCCGGGCCACCGCCTCCAGGGCAAGGGTAAAAAGGTCCGGGTCAATATCCTTGAGAAAAATGCCCTCCACCCCCTCCGCCAGGGACTGGGTGAAAACCTGATCCTCTTCGAAGGTGGTGAGCAGCACCACCCGGCTGGGGCTGCCCTCTTTTTTCAGGGCCGAAGCCACCTCCAGGCCGTTCAACCCGGGCATCCTGATGTCGAGTACCGCCAGGTCTGGTTTGAGCTCCCGGCACAGGGTCAGGGCTTCGTTGCCGTCGGGGGCGGCGGCCAGCACCTCAAGTTCCGGACGGTTTGACAGCAAGGTTTTCAGGGAATCTCTGATCAGGCTTTGGTCTTCCGCCAGTACAATGGTATAACTCATTTTTCATGCCCTCCCCGGGCGAGCTGGCCCACCGCCAGCCGGATATCGGCCATGGTTTCTTCGGCACACCGAAGAACCGGAGTAATCTCTTCCGGATTTTGCATCAGTTCCTGAAGGGCAAGCAGCTTTTCCCGAACCAGGCCGAGGATCCGGGATGAAAGGTCGTGCCGGTATTTTTCCCGGCGGTTTTGAATCTCCACCGCCTCGGCGGATTCTAAGAGGGTGTGCTGCCCCTGAAGAAGACGGTTTTTTTCCATTATTTCATCCAAGAGAAGCTGCTCTTCCGTGAGATCTAAAAGGGTTAGGAGGTATCCCTGGCTGACCCGCTGGAACCGGTACCGGTAGATCCTTTCCCCCTGACGGAAGAGGCCGTCCACGGCGGTTTCTGCGGCGGGAATGGATTTGATGAGGGCGGTCAGTTCCTCTATAAATGCGGACGATTCTTCCGCAGAAAGCCCGGCTCTCACCCCGCTGTTTTCCTGCAGGTTAAACCGGCGGTCGAAAACCAGCACCGATTCTCTCAAGGTATCGATGATCCAGGCTGTATGGTGGCGCAGATCCGGTTTCCCTAGGCCCTTGATGAGACGAACGAACCAAGCCGCCGAGGGGGGTACCAGGAGCCAGGAGCAAAGAGTCATGATGCGGCGGGCCCCGCCGTGGGGCGTCACGGGGATGAGGGCCAGAAGAACCGTCAGGGCGATGGCTGTGAGGGTAAGAAGTTTTTGGAGGGTTGAATCACTCTTAAGAACCAGATGGGGAACCAGGTAGCAGAGGATCCCCAGGGCGGCCAAGATGCGGAAGAAGTTGCCGTAGGTGTAAAAGCTTTCCATGGTTAAGGTCAGTATGCACCATTACTTTTGTCACCGCAAGCCATTACTTGTTGCGGCCAGCAAAACCAATTTTGATGAAGGTATTACCCAAGTAAAACGAAGATTCTCGAGGATAGGCACCTGCGCTCTGGGAAAATCGCACTGGCATTCGAAGAAAATCCAACAGAGCTCTGTTCGATTGCTGCTATCGCTCTTGGGCCTCTCTGACAAAAAGGTCCTTCACCTCCGCCGGGGTCCTGCAGGCCAGCACCTTCTCGACAATCTGGGGTTTGTTCAGGATGGCACTCACGGAGGTGAGAAACTGGATGTGGGGGCCCGTGCTGTTTTTGGGGGATATGGTCATGATGAAGATCTTGGAGGGCTGGCGGTCCAGGGCGTTGAAGTCGATTCCTTCTTTTTTTAGTCCGATCGCCACGGCCAGGCGGGATATCCCTTCGGATTTTCCATGGGGCAGGGCGATACCGTTCTGCATTCCCGTACTCATGGATGCTTCCCTTTCTTTAACCGCCTGGAGGCAGGCCTGATGGTCGTCCAGCAATCCCGCCTGGTTGATCAGCCCCACCATTTCTTCGATGACCGTCTCTTTGTCGTGGCCTTTCAGGTTGATGGCGATGCATCCCTCCTGGAGGTTTTTAAAAAAGTCGTCCTGGATCCGGGCGCCCTTCTCTTCGGTGAGGGTCTTCTTCATTTCCTCCGGCTTCGCCATGTCTTTCAGTTTGTTGATGGTCTCGTGCATTCCCACCAGAGATTCATAGACCAGATTCTTGACAAAAAACTGATCCGCCGGGTCTGACACCACCTCTAACAGGTCGTTATACTCGTGGAAGGTCAGGGAGATCTCTTCCTTCCGGTTCTGATAGATCCGGTGGTCGTCCACATCCATCTCATGGATGTAGAATCCCTCTTCTCTCAGTTCATCTAAAACCTTGGTCACCGCCATCTGGGTCATCTCCCGGGAGGGAAAGTTGAAGGAGGAACTGACTGTGTTGGAACCCTTGGTGGGGGTGCGGGTACCTCTCTTTTCGCTTTTTAAAAGCCTGGTCAACAGGGGAGGCGGTACCAGGGTGGTCACCAGGGTCATGAAGACCGCCACGCCGAAGAGGCTTTCGGTGAGGATGCCCCCGGCGATACCGATACCGGCGATGATCAGGGCCACCTCGCCCCGGGGAACCATGCCCACACCGATCCTCAGGGCGCCCCGCAGGTTGAAGTTCAAAAAGAGCGAGGGAACCCCGCAACCGATAATCTTCGCCACAATCCCCAGGGCTGAAAAGAGCAGGCCGAAAAGAACCGTCTCAAGGCGGAAAAACTCGGTGACGTTCACCAGCATCCCCATGACGCAGAAGAAGACGGGGACAAAGAACTCCTGCAGAGGATGGAGTTTCTCCTGAATGATGAAGCTGATGTCGGTTCGTGAGAGGCTGAGGCCCATCACATAGGCTCCGATGATCATGGCCAGACCCGCCTTTTCGAAGATTCCCGAAAGAATCAGGGCCAGCCCCAGGCTCATGATGGCTATGGTTGTCTCGGACTTGAAGAACTTCAGGCCGTTACCGATCTTCCGGGCAAAGAAGAGGCCCAGGATGGTAAAGCCGAGCCAGACCCCCACGGCCTTCAGGGCGATGAGACCGATGGATCCCCAGGCCACGGAGCCGCCAACCTGGCCGGAAACCACCGAGACGATTCCCAGTATCACCGCCAGGATGATGATCCCCAGCACGTCGTCAATCACCGCCGCCGCCAGGATGGTGACCCCCTCGGGGGAGTCCATCTTGCGCTGTTCCGAAAGGATCCGGGCGGTGATGCCCACCGAGGTGGCGATGGAGAGAACCCCTAAAAAGAGGTTCACCGGGGCGGTCAGGGCCTGGCCGGTGATGAGGCTTCCCGCCCAGGCGCCGGAGAGGAAGGACACAATGACCCCGCCCACGCCGATGATGGCCCCTTTCAGGGAAAATCGTAAAAAGAGGGCCAGGTCGGTTTCCAGCCCCGAATGGAAGAGGAGGATGATCGAAGCCACCGTGGCCAGGGCGTAGAGTTCGGGGGTGACGGGAAAATCCGGCCCCGCCAGGGGAAAGAGCCCGTGGGGAAATCCGGGGAACCCGAGCCCCCCCAGCAGATAGGGGCCGATGATGATGCCCATGACCAACTCACCCAGGACCGAGGGCATGTTGATCTTTTTCATAATCATCCCCCCCAGCCGGGCGGCAAAGAGGATGATGCCCACCTGGAAGATCAGCTCGGTCATCTTTTCCGTGAGTCCCCCCTCCACGGCGCCGCTGGCAAAGAGGGGCATCCCAGAGAAAAGGACGAGAAGGAATATGAGCGATAGCTTAGGGGAACGTTTCATGGTGGACCTGCCTCTTAATGAGAAACTGTATCCTTATAAGAAACCTTTTTTTTTCGAGTTGTTCAACGGGTTAGAAGGGTAAAGTTGGCCTTTTCTGTCTTTAATTGGCCATAATAATGTCAGTTTTGAGACCGGAGGGGCTCCTTTGTCGGGCGGTTTTACGGTGGAGGTGCATGGGAAAATCGGGTATTTTGAAGGGACCCGCGTCAGAAGGCAGCTAAAATCTCGGATTTTTACGTTTTACTTGGCCGGCGGGGAAAGGGGAGGAAAGGTGAAGATTCTTCATACATCGGATTGGCACTTGGGGAAAAGGCTGGGCCCCTACTCACGGATGGAAGAGCAGCGTCAGGTCATGGAAGAGATCTGCGCCATCGGTGCGGCGGAGCATCCGGACCTTGTCCTGGTGACGGGAGACCTTTACGACACCTTCAATCCTCCTGCGGAAGCGGTAGAGCTGCTCTACCGGACCTTGAAGAATCTCACCCGGGGAGGGACCGTCCCGGTGGTGGCCTTGGCGGGGAATCACGATTCTCCCGAGCGAATCGAAGCCCCCGACCCGCTGGCCCGGGAGTGCGGTATTTTTTTTCTGGGCTATCCCGATACCGTGTTTAGGGAAATAACCTTGGAATCGGGAACGGTCCTCACATTTCCCGAGCCGGGGATAATGGTCATGGCGGACCCCCGGCTTCCTCACCCGGTAAGGCTCCTCGCCACCCCCTATGCCAACGAAACCCGGC
>CAYYNJ010000032.1:936-7716 GCA_964472775.1 uncultured Spirochaetaceae bacterium | reverse complement strand
AGTGTTTCGAGGAAAGAATGCCCCGGCGGCAGCTTCTGAAGGAGCGGTGGGCCCTTTTGTCTGAGAAGTACTGCCGCGGCGGAGGGGTGAACCTTCTGGCGGGGCATTTTTTCGCCGCCCCCGGGGGGGATCTCTTCTCTCAGGATCCCGAGGAACCCGACGGCGAGCGGCCCATCCTTCACCCCGGCGGGCTGGAACTGATCCACACCGACTGCTTTCCCGGTTCCCTTCAGTATGTGGCCCTGGGACATCTTCACCGGCCCCAGGACGTCTCCGGCGGCCCTTGTCCGGTGGTCTATCCCGGCAGCCCCCTGGCCTACTCCTTAAGTGAACGGGACCAGGACAAGAGGGTGGTTTTAGTGGAGGCGGAGCCGGGGAGGCCCGTGAAGGTCCGGTCCGCGGCGCTGAGAGCGGGCCGGAAAATCCGCCGGGAACGGTTCTCTACGGAAGAACTGGCCCTGGAATGGCTTCGGTCAAACCCCGACACCCTGGTGGAGGTGCTGCTGGAAACCCGTGATTTCATCGCCGCCGAAACCAAACAGCGGCTCTATGAAGCCCATGATGCGATTCTGGCCTTGATTCCGGTGCTGCCCCCCGGAGAGAAAGGGCCGGCGGCGGCCCCTGCCGGGGATAAGGAGAGGAGCGTCCCGGATCTCTTCAGCGACTATTTCAAAAGCCTCCACGGCGGCACCGCTCCGGGGCGGGAACTGCTGGATCTGCTCTCTGAGCTTCTATCGATGGAAGGGGAGGCGGCGGAATGAAACCTCTTTCCCTCTCGCTCAACGGTCTTTATTCCTACAATGCCCCGGTGACGGTGGATTTTCAGACCCTTACCCAGGGGGGGCTTTTCGGCATCTTCGGTGCCGTGGGCAGCGGAAAATCCTCCCTCCTGGAGGCAATCACCTTCGTCCTCTACGGTGAAACCGACCGGATGAACAAGAACGACCAGCGGAGCTACAACATGATGAACCTCCGCTCCTCCGCCTTCGAGGTAGATTTCCGGTTCGAAAAGGGAGGCGAGGTGTATCGGTTCACCGCCTCCTGCAAGCGCCACGGCAAAAGGTTCGGGGAAACCCAGACGGTGGAGCGGGGTGTGTACCGCCGGGAAGGGGAGGAGTGGGTGCCCCTGGAGGGGGAAGCGGCCCGGGCGGAGAATATCCTCAATCTGAGCTACCGCAACTTCCGCCGGACCGTGATTATTCCCCAAGGGAAGTTCCAGGAGTTTCTGCAGCTCAAAGATTCCGAGAGGCTGGAGATGCTGGAAGAGCTTTTCGGTCTGGAGAGGTTTAACCTCTACGGCCCCGCCGCCCGGCTGAAAACCGACGCGGACCGCCGGGCCGCCCGGCTGGAGGGGCAGCTGGAGGGGCTAAGCGGTATCGGCCAGGAGGCCCTGGCATCCATGGCGGCGGAAGAATCGGCCTTGACCGGGAAACTGGAAGGTTTGGACGCGGTCTGGAAGGATCTGCAAAACGATTTTGACCTGAGCCGGGGGCTGAAGGAGGCTTCCGAAGCGGCGGATCAGGCCCGGGAGCGGCTGGCCCTGGCGGAAACCGCCGCAGCGGCCGCCCGGGAGCGGGAGGACGAGCTGGTTCGTTATGAGGCGGCCCGGCGTGACCTGCTGCCCTTGGAACGCCACCGGGCAGACCGGGAGGCGGTGCGGGAGGTCTTGGAAAAAGAAAACCAAGCGGCTCGGGCGGCGCTTCAGGCCTGGGAGGGTGAGGACCTCCGGTTCCGGGATGAAGCTCTCCGGGTGGAAAAGGAGTATAGCGAAAGGGACTCTGTAAAGGCCCGGGGAGGGGCGTTTCTCTCCCTGGCGGAGTGGGTTGAACAGGGCCGGGAGGCCGGTATTATCGAGGCCCGGGTGAAAGAGCGGGAGCAGGAGCAGGGGAAAAACGAAGCGGCCCTCCGGGAGGTTGAAACCCGGATGGGGGAAACCGGGGAGGCGTTGGAGTCGCTGCAGCGCCGTCTACCCCCCCGAACCGACCGTCAGGCCTACCGGGCCTGGATAACCGATAAAAGCCGTATTCTCCGGGAAGCGGCCCGGCTGGATCAGGAAAGCCGCCGTGTTACCGGGGAGGAAGAGGCCTTGGAAACCCAAGCCCGGAAGGATTTTCCCCCCGAGGCGGCGGACCAGGAAGGCCGGTACTACTCACCCTCCGGGGAGGCCTGGTTCACCCGGCGGGAAGAGGAATCCCGGGCGGAGGAAGAACGTCTGAGGCAGGAGGCGGACCGGCTCCGGCGGATGAAGGCGCTTTTAGTTCCGGCGGCGGAATTGGCGGCGGGATTGGTGGAGGGACATCCCTGTCCCGTCTGCGGGTCTCCCCATCATCCCCGGCCCGCCGAAGCGGAGGCCGAAGAAGGAACCGATACCCTCGGTGGAAACTTAACAGAAACAGAAACCCGGCTGGTCCAGGCCCGGACGCTTCGGGAAGAGGCGGAAAAACTCCACCGGCTTTGGCAGGCCGGTCTGGCCCGGGCGGTGTTGATCCGCGAACAGGGGGATAGGATCGGAAAAGAAAGGGCTATTCTTGATGAAGAGACCCTGTCCCTGGAGTCCCGGTTCCTCTGGCCCGACTTTCCCCAGGATCCCCCGGGGGCGGAAGCGGTTTTTGCCCTTTGGGAAAAGACCCAGGAGGAGCTGGAGAAGACCCAGGAAAACCTGGACCGGCTGAACCGGGAGAGGGAAGGCCTTCGAACCGCCGCCGCAGCCCTGGTAAAGGAAGGCGAGGCGGACAAGGAGAGGCTTACCAGCCTTAAGGCCCTGCGGCGGCAGCGGGAAACAGAGCTGCCGGAAGATTTGATTCAAGGGGAGGGCCGCCGGGAACCGGAGGACTTAAGATTACGTGGTAAAGACCGTCTTTCCCGGGCCGAAGAAGCGGAAGCCGCCTGGGCCCGGGTGGAGGAAGAAGGCCGGAAGCTCCGGGACCGGGGGGTGGCTCTTAAGGCGGCCTTGGAGGCCAAGGAGCAGGAGAGGGACCGGGCCGTGAAGGACCTGGAAGAGGCCCGGGGGGCCCTGGAAAAGGCCCTGGAAGCTTCGCCCTTCAGCGATTACCGGGAAGCCCGGGAGCTTCTTTCGCAGGTACGGGATCCCGAACAGGAGCGCCGGATGATAAAAGAGGCGGAGCGGGAACTCACCGAAGCTCGGCACCAGCTGAACCTCTGGGAGGAAAAACTCGGAGGCCGCGGATTTGACCTTGAAGAACATCAGGCCCTGGAATCGGCCTTGGGAGACGCCGCCGAAGCGGTTTCAGAGGCCCGTAAAAACCTGGCGGTGCTGAGGAGTCGCGGGGAAGAGCAGAAACAGAAGCTGGAACAGAAAAAAGAGCTTGAGGCGGATCTGAAGCTTCTGGATCAGCGCCGGAGCAACCTGGAGGTGCTGTTGAAACTCTTCAAGGGCCGGGGATTTGTGCGGCATATTTCCACCCTCTACCTTAAGGAACTGGTGGACCGGGCCAATGTGCGGTTTGAAACCTTGACCCGCCGGGCCCTTCGGCTGGAGTTATCGGATAAAAACGATTTTCTCATCCGGGATTTTCTCAACGACGGAAAAACCCGTTCGGTGAAAACCCTCTCGGGGGGCCAGACCTTTCAGGCGGCCTTTTCCCTGGCCCTGGCCTTGGCCGATTCGGTTCACCAAGCCGAAGCGGGTTTTTTCTTCCTCGATGAGGGGTTCGGATCCCTGGACAGGGAATCTCTGCAGACCGTGATGGAATCGCTCTGGAGTCTGGGCAAGGAAAGGCGGATCGTGGGGGTCATCTCCCACGTGGAGGAGATGCAGAAGGAAATCCCCACCTACCTGATGATCAGGCGGGACGAGGGGGGCAGCAGGATTATTCCCAGCTGGGAGGAAGATTAAAAAAGCCTTCCGGAGAGCTCCGGAAGGCGGGGAATTATCGGTGCGTCCCTTAGACCGCTTCGGTTTTCAGGGCTGCGGTTTCTTCTTTTGAATCGGTGTCATCCTTCTCATTTCTTAGCCATCGTACCAACAGGTAACAGAGGGGCGTATCGATCAGGGCCAGGATGATTTTAAAGAACCAGTAAGGAACAATCAGGCTGATGATGAAGGGGACGGTGAATTTCTCACTGATACCGTAGAAGGCCACAAACATGAAGATGGTGGAATCGATCAGCTGACTCACCATGGTGGAGACGTTGTTTCGAAGCCAGAGGTGTTTTCCCCCGGTCTTTTTCTTGATGAAATCGAAGGTCCAGACATCGTGAAGCTGGCTGACCACAAAAGCTACCAGGCTGGCGAAGGTCATCCGCAGGGACGAACCGAAGATAACCGCAAAGGCATCCTGGTTGCCCCAGGTGGGGTTGGGGGGCATTTTAATACTAACCCAGATCATGGTTAGACTGAATATGTTGATGATGACCGAGATGATCACCAGGTTACGGGCTTTGGTGCGGCCATGAACCTCTCCGAGGACATCGGTGACGAGAAAAAGAATGGGAACAAAGAAGATTCCCACCGAAACCCTTACTCCCGCCAGGGTGGTGATTTTTCCGCCCAGAGTATTGGCCAAGACGAGGGCTCCGATGAAAAGAGCGGACAGCAGGTCGGTTTTCCATGCCAGGGAAGCCTGCTTTTTAATCGGTTTATCCATACTGAATTATTTCTCTCCGGAATATAGGATACGAGAAGGTATCACGAAACGGACCGATAGGCAAGTTGGCGCCTCCCCCGGGGCGAAGGTCCGGGGCCCGCCGGGAGGGATCTTTTTTTATTGATTGTTCATTCATCTTTACCTAAATTCTAGGGGAAACCCAAGCTCCGGAGTGGTAATAAATGAACCTCTATCTGATTCTCCTGCAGTACCTCTATCTTTTTATGATCGGCTCCTTGACGGGCTGGATCCTTGAACTTCTGTGGCGCCGGATCATGAGTGCCCGCCGCTGGGTGCATCCGGGTTTTCTCGATGGGCCCTACCTTCCCATTTACGGATTTGCCGTGGTGCTTCTCTATATTCTCTCCGGCCTGGAGCTTTCCCTGTGGGCCCGGCTGCCCCTTTTTCTTGTGACCACCACTCTTTTGGAGCTGCTGGTGGGAGAGTTTCTTCTTAATTACTATCAGGTCAGGCTTTGGGACTACTCCGGCGAGTTCCTTAATTTTCACGGCCTCATCTGCCTCCGGTATTCTCTCTACTGGCTGGTCCTCTCCCTGCTTTTCGGTGAATTCTTTTATCCCTTCTTCAGGGACAGGGTTCAATTTCTCTTTTCTCACCTGGAACTTTCATTTTTTGTGGGGATTTTCTACGGTATTCTCTTGGTGGATCTGGGAAGAACCTTCAACCTGGCTGGGCAGATTCGTAAAATCGTTCTGGAATCTGAAAACAAAATACGGGTGGATTACGAGCGGATCAAAGCGGACCTGCGGGAGCGGATGATTGAATTCCGGATGAAAAACCTGTTTTTTCAACCCTTCCGGCTCAGGCACACCAGCCATTTCCGTCAGGCCATCGCAGCACAGCAGGAGAGAATTCAGAAAAGACTGGATATTTCGCCCCTCCTGGGGCGGGTGAAAAAAAACCGCCCCGGCAAACGCCGGGACGGTTAACTTTTTTACCTTATCCCGATTAGAAGAACCTCTATTTAAGCGGTTTTTTCAGCACCGCCAGGTCTTGGGCGGCTTTATAAGGAGATTCCATTTCCACCATGCCCACGGGGAATCCGTAGTGTTCCATTCTTTCCATGTAGGGTTCGGCGGGGAAGGTTTCGGGTCCTAGAACACCGGCGTCTTTCCAGATACCCTTGGCCATGAGTTCCATCATGATCACCGGTGTAAAGGCGGTCTGGGCTACCACCACCTGGGAGCCGAAGTTTTTCATGCACTCCTGATTGTCGGCGATTTGGTAGATGTAGACATTCCTTTCCTTGCCGTCTTTCTTGCCCTTCACGAATAGACCGGCGGAAACCGATCCTTTCAGCAGGTGACCGATTTTGGCGGGATCGGGGGAGCAGGCTCCCACCACGTCCCGGGGTGAGACTTCGCATCCTCCCACCTTGATCTTGTCGGTCTTATCAAGACCCAAGGCCTGGATGGTTTTGAGCACTTCGATAAAATCCGGCGCCAGGCCGTACTTGAAGGTTACTTTTTTTACACCCTTGTCGGCAAAATACCGGGGGAGCATCAGAACCTCTTCGTGTTCCACGTGCACCACCTGGCAGGGACCCACGGGGGCGGGAAAGGTGAACACCTCCGGCTCGGAGAAGGGGGCGGTACAGTACCATTCCTTGCCCTTTTCCCAGATCACCGGAGGATTCAGACACTCTTCGATGGTGGTCCAGATAGAGAACCCGAAGGCGATGTCCAGGCCTTCCACTTCCAGGTTGTCGCTGTCCCGAACCCCCAATTCTTCGATTTCATCGAACATGTTGTCCAGGGCGTACCGGGCGAAAACATTCACCATTCCCGGCTCAACCCCGGAACCCACCACCGCCAACAGGCCTTTTCTCTTCCATTCCTCGTGTTTGGCGTACTGCAGGTCTCCCAGTTTGATGTGGGGGAGTTCAAAGGGCTTTTCGGGGTGGCGCTGGGAAAGACTCATGGCCATGTCCATGTAGTTGCATCCCGCATCGAAGGCCCCGTCGAAGATGGGCATGTTGAACCGGGGATCACAGCCGTTCATCACCAAGTCGACCTGGTACTTTTTCGCCAGTTCCGTGATGGCTTCTTTTTTCGAAGCATCCACCTGTTCGGCCACAAACCTCTTGTCCTTCAGCTTGGCGGCCACTTCCTTCGCCCGGTCCAGGTTGTAGTCGGACAGGATCATCTGTTCC
>CAYYNJ010000032.1:0-868 GCA_964472775.1 uncultured Spirochaetaceae bacterium | reverse complement strand
GCCCTTGGCGGCGATGGAAGCAATAGCCTCGCCCACTCCTCCGGTTCCTACCAATAATACTTTCATATAACGCTCCTTATAAAATTGTTTGTTTAAGCAAACAATAAATATGATAAAAAAATATCAGAAGATAATTTTAATAATCGAAAATATTAAATTTATCCGTCTATCCCCAGAACAGTCCGGGCTTTCTGCAAGAACATCTTTTCAAGACGCCGGGTCTCCTCATCCAGGGAGACCCCTTCAAGGTCCATGGCGGCAAAGTATCCCAACCCCTCCATTCCGATGGTGATGGTCCGGGCCAAGGTCTCCAGTTCCGCCGGGGCGATATCCCGGGCCGCACAGCCCTTGAGCTGCTGCACCAGGGCGTCCTGGTCACGCAGGTACATGTCCTGAATCTTATTCTTCACCGTGGGACTTCTCAGGGCCAGCGCGAAGACGTTGTACCAGACCCGGTCATCCACGGTGGTGCAGGTATACTCCCGGAGCCGGGTGGAAATAATCGCCTCAAGCCGCTTCGCCTTATCGTGGATCTGCTGAAAATCCTGCATCAGGAATGCGTCGTACTTTTCGGTCATGTAATCGGTCAGGGCAAAGATCAGTTCCTCTTTACTGTTGAAGTAGTGGGTGATCAGGCTGGGGGCGATACCGGCTTTCTGGGCGATTTTGGCAAAGGAGGCGGATTCCAGACTCTCTTCAAGGAGGGTGTTGTAGGTGTGTTCGAGCATTTCCGGTTTCCGCATGTCTACATTGCCTTTTCGGCCCAAAACGAACCCCTAAATCGCTTGACTATACCAACCATCATATCCCGGCAGGTGCGGTTGTCAAGATTAATTTTTTCTATAAGAACCCAAGAAGAAGCCCCTTC
>CAYYNJ010000031.1:12634-14909 GCA_964472775.1 uncultured Spirochaetaceae bacterium | reverse complement strand
CTTTTTTTTTTAAGGAGAGCCGATATGGTATTAGAAACTGAGCGGGAAGGGAACCGGGAAATTACCTCAGAATCCGACCTGAGAAAGGCCCTGGAGAGTCTAGGACCGGGTAACGAGTTTCTCATCCTGTCCGACGGCGATAGATTCATTCAGTGTGCCGGCACCGGCGGCGCCTTATATTTTGAATACACCGAAGGGGCCGGGGTAATGTACACCGCACAGAGGTCCGATGTATCCCTGGCTGAGGGGGAAGAAATCCTGGGCCGTTATTTCCGCCGGGAGGACGGGTGGAAGGAGGCGCTTTCTTGGAGCTCCGAAGATATCCCCGGATCATCCCATTCCGCTTCCCGCGGCGGTGCAGGCCTCCTGGACGGCTTGAAAGGAAAAAGTTTTACCGATATGGTGAAAAATGAAGCGGTCAGGGAGATTAAACGCGAGATGGCCCGAAAAACCTCGGGAACCATCGGGAAGCTGATCCGGAAGATCACCCGGTAAGAACCATTTCCTCCGGTGCAAGGCTATTTTTCATCCCCTAGGCACTCCGCCGCCGTTTCCCCGGGGATACCAACGCTAAAGGGCAGGTGTAGATGCTGCAAAAACCTTTTCACAAGACGCCGCTGCTCTGGTGGGTTTTACCCGCCCTGATCGCCCACGGAGGCACTCAGCTTTCCTTATTGTTCCCCGGCACCGCCCCGGTTCCGTATTGGTACCTACCCTCCGCCCTGGGAATCGCCCTGATCTTATCAGGGGGCCCCAAGGTTCTTCCCGCTCTTTTCCTGAACAGCCTTCTCAGCGGATCCCTCTGGGGATTTACCTGGCCCCTGGCACTGGGTTGGGCCCTGATAGAAATGGCTCAGGTCGGCGGGGCCTGGTTCCTCTATGGCTATACCAGGAAAAATACCCAAGGCCTGGTGGACAGCCGGGGGTTGCGGGAATTCATCCTTTTTGCCTCTCTTCTCCCCGCCCTCATAGCCACGGCCCTGCGCCTCATTCTCTTCAGGGGCTTCCTGGAATTCCCGGCTTGGGAAGTCTTTCCCGCCCTGATCCTCTCGGACATGGCGCTTCACCTGCTCATCGGCGCCCCCCTGCTCACCGCTCCTTTTCTTAAAGGCGCCGGTGCGGCGGCCCGGGGCACCCCTCCCGCCCTGACCCGAAAAGCCGGCTTTATCCTGGTCCTGGGGATGATGGGAATGATCCTGGCGGGAAATTCCCTGGAAACCCCGGTCCTCTGGATGCTTACCAGCCTGGTGCCCCTCTATGCGGCGGCAAACTACGGGTTCCGGATCACCGTGTTCTATACCGCCCCGGCGGTTTTTCTCTCCACCCTGCTCCCCCTGCTCTTGGGTCCTCCGGAAGCCTACCGCTTTACTTCCCCCCTATCCCTCCTGCCCTACCATGGGGGAATCCTTCTCATGATTCTGGTTCCCCTGGTGCTGGGCCGCATGATGGGAGACCTGAGAAGGGAAATTAGGTTGAAACACCAGACCGAAGAAGAATTAACCCGCTATAAAAACAAATTAGAGGAACTGGTACTGGAACGGACGGAAAAGCTGAACCAGGCCCGGGATATACTGATAGGCGAAAAGAAAATTTCCGACACCCTGATCGACGGACTTCCAGGCCTCTTCTTCCTGGCGACTCCCGAGGGCCGAACCACCCGGGTGAACCGAAACCTGGAAACCATCACCGGATACCCTCACGCCGAATTGTCCCGGAAGAACGCCGCGGACCTCTTCGTCCAGGGACGGAGTTTCGTCGAGGACAAGATCAGGGAGATCATGACCAACGGAAAAGTTCAGTTTGAGGCGGACTTGCTGACCCGGGACGGCCGATCCCTCCCCTTCCTCTTCGCCATGTCTCAGGTCGAAATGGACGGACATTCTTACATTATCGGCACCGGCACCGACCTTTCCGACCTTAGGCTGGCCATGAATGAAGTCCGCAAGCTCTCCCGGGTCCTGGAACAGAGTCCCAGTTCCATCGTTATTACCGACCGGGAAGGCAGAATCGAATATGTCAATCCCGGCTTCACCGAAATTACCGGCTATCCCCGGGAAGAGGTGGTAACCCAAAACCCGCGGTTCCTCAAATCGGGCCAGCTTCCTGAGGCGGTCTACCAAGATCTCTGGAAGACCATAGCCCGGGGTGAAACATGGCGGGGAGAACTGATAAACCGTAAAAAAAACGGAGAGCTCTACTGGGAGTCGCACAACCTTTAACTATCTGATGGATCGACTTCGTCGCAGTTTTCTCTCTCTCTCTCTCACTTTCATTT
>CAYYNJ010000031.1:12288-12624 GCA_964472775.1 uncultured Spirochaetaceae bacterium | reverse complement strand
TCGGCGTCCATCTCGCCGGTGAAAGACCAAAACAACCAGCTAACCCACTTTCTAGGCCTCCAGGAAAACATCACAGAAGGAAAGATTTTGGAAGAAGAACTGCTCACATCGGAGGAACGCTACCGGGCCCTCTTTGAGCAGGCGGGAGATTCCATCATCCTTCAAGATGAAGAAACCCAGGAAATTATCGACTTTAACGATGCCGCCTGCATGAACCTGGGATATACCCGGGAGGAGTTCGGCCGCCTGGATCTTCGGAATTTTCAGCGCCCCCTTAATCCCGGGGAAGGGCTGGAAACAGATGATGATGCTTATTTCTATGAATCCATCCACCGG
>CAYYNJ010000031.1:0-12210 GCA_964472775.1 uncultured Spirochaetaceae bacterium | reverse complement strand
AAAAAATGCCGTGCACCTTGATCTGAAGGCTATCGAGCTGGTAGCCGCCAAAGAAGCGGCCGAATCGAGCGCCAAGAGCAAAGCCGCCTTCCTGGCCAATATGAGTCATGAGATCAGGACACCCCTGAATTCGGTGATCGGCTTTGTGGAGCTGGTGCTGGAAAACTCTCAAATTCCCCCCGATCAGGGAGACTACCTGCGCAAAGCCCTGGGATCCGCTAAGAACCTGCTTTCCCTGATTAATGAAATCCTTGAGATAAGCAAGATGGAGGCGGGGAAACTCTCCCTGGAAAACCGGCCCCTCCAGCTGCCCCGGTTCATCCGCAGCACCGTGGGTGCCCACTCCCTGGCCATAGAACGTAAGGGCCTGGCCCTTCATGTCCACATTCCCCCGTCCCTGACGGTCTGCATCGTGGCGGATATCGATAAACTGCGCCGGGTTTTAATCAACCTGTTGGATAATGCGGTCAAGTTCACCGAAAAAGGATCGGTGACGGTTACCTTGACCGACCGATCCGACGGATATATCCAATTTTCCATCGCCGATACGGGCATCGGCCTCACCGAAGAAGAAAAATCCGCCATCTTCAACCCCTTCACCCAGGCGGACCAGTCCATCGCCCGGCTCTACGGCGGAACCGGACTAGGGACCACCATCAGCCAGGAACTGATTCACCTCATGGGGGGAGAAATATGGGTGGACAGCGAGCCGGGCCGGGGCTCCACCTTTCATTTCACCCTGCCCAAACAGGTAATCCCCTGCCCCGAAGAAGGTTCAGAGGGCTATCAAGATTTTCTGGATCCCCAGGAACCTACCCTCTTCCGGCCCTCCCGGCGGTTCAAGATCCTCATGGCCGAAGACGTGGAAGAAAATGCCGCCTTAGCGGCGGTTCGGCTCGAAAAACAGGGGCACCAGGTGCGTACCGTATCCAATGGGGCCGATGCCGTCGCATCATACCGGGAGGAGGCGTTTGACCTGATTCTCATGGATATTCACATGCCCGGCATGGACGGCCTGGCGGCCACCAGAAAAATCCGCCGGATCTCTCCCCCTTCGGCGGTACCCGTACCGATCATCGCCCTCACCGCCAGTGTGATGGAAGAGGACCGAAAGCTGTACAAAGAAGCGGGAATCTCGGGGGTTATCGGAAAACCCATCAGCTTCCAGGAACTATTTTCCCTCATGGAAGATCTTGTGCCCGACGGCTACGGGGAACCATGGAGGACAGAACCGACCGAGGAAAAAGAACCGGAGGGCCTTCCCGTCCCGCCCCTGGACCAAACCAAGGCCCTGATCATGTGGCAGTACCCCGGACTCTACAGGAAGGCCCTGGACAGCTTCATCGACAAGTACCGGAATGCCTCTTCCCGGCTTAATCGGTTAATCCGGGACGGAGAGAAGGAGGAGGCGTATCGACTGGCCCACAATCTGAAGGGTCTGTCGGGGACCCTGGCTCTGACGAAACTGCAGATCAGTGCGGGAGTGCTGGACAGCGCCTTGAAAAAGGGGCCCCTGGACCCCCATGACCCGAAGCTAGAAATTGTCCGGGATGATCTGAAAGAAGCGGTGGCGGCCATCGAAGAGTATCTTAAAGACGAACCACCGGTGCCCCCCCAGGATCAGCAGGAGCCGCAGTAAGAAGGAAGTTCCAGTCCCGGCGGAGTGAACCCGGAACAAAAGTCCTTCACCTCCAGGCTCAGTGCCTCGAGCTCCCTTTCCCGCCGTGCGCTTTCCACCGCCCGGTTGATAAAGAGGGCGATTTCCCGCATCTCGCCGGGGCCCATGCCGCGGCTGGTCACCGCCGGCGTCCCCAGCCGTATGCCGTTGGGATTAAACGGTTTCGCCCCGTCGAAGGGAACCGTATTGGCGTTACACACAATCCCCGCCCGGTCCAGGGCCGCGGCGGCCTGGTTGCCGGTGATTCCCTTGCCGCGCAGGTCCACCAGCATCAGATGGTTCTTCGTCCCCCCCGACACCAGATCAAACCCGTATTCCCCCAAGGAAGAGGCCAGTACCGAAGCGTTCTCCAGGACCCGGGCGCTGTAGTCCCGGAACTCTTCGGTGGAGGCTTCCTTGAGGGCCGCGGCGATGGCGGCGGTGGTGTGGTTATGCGGTCCCCCCTGACATCCCGGAAAGACCGCCTTATCCAGGGCGGCGGCGTGTTCGGCCCGGCAGAGGATCATGCCGCCCCGGGGCCCCCGGAGGGTCTTGTGGGTGGTGGAGGTAACCACGTCGGCAAAGGGAACCGGGGAAGGATGGACCCCCGCCGCCACCAGACCGGCGATATGGGCCATATCCACCCAGAGGATGGCCCCCGCCTGGTCGGCGGCGGCCCGGAAACGGCTCCAGTCGGGAATGCCCGGAAAGGCGGAGTGGCCGGCGATAATCATCTTTGGTTTATGTTTTCGAGCCGCCTCCTCCATGGCCTGGTAATCGATATCACCCTGCCGGGTCAGGCCGTAGGAAACGATGTGGTAAAGGCGGCCCGAGAAGCTCACCGGGCTGCCGTGGGTTAAATGTCCTCCGTGGGAAAGCTCCATCCCCAGGGCGGTATCTCCGGGATTCATGAAGGCCAGGTACACCGCCAGGTTAGCGGGAGACCCCGAGTAGGGCTGGACGTTGGCGTGTTCCGCCCCGAAGAGGGCCTTGGCCCTTTCCACCGCTAAAGTCTCAATCTGATCGATGAACTGTTGGCCCCGGTAGTACCGCCGTCCCTGGTAGCCCTCCGAGTACTTGTTAGTCAGTACCGTACCGGTGGCTTCCAGCACCGCCCGGGAGACGTAGTTTTCCGAAGCGATGAGCCGGATCTTGTCCCGCTGCCGCCCCTCCTCCTGCTCGATCAGTTCCGCCAGAATGGGATCCAGGTTTCTCAGATTTTCCATCAAAATCTCCTTGAATGAGTCACCCGTTCCTGTCTGGATTAAGAGCTGACACGTCCGGGTAACGGCCCAGACGCGCGGCACAAAAGTGTTTCCTCTGCTCCCCCGGGGTAGCCCCCGTTGCTGCGTCAGTCACAGAGTAAGATCATGATAAAACAGCCGGGCCGGCTGGTCAAGGGGCAGACCTGGGGCTCAGCGATTCCAGATTTGACGGGTGGCATAGAATAAATGATTTAACATCATGAATGGAGGCATAATCATGAATATTTTGGTAAAACGAAGATGTAGAGGATGGGTGCCTGCGCGATTTTTTCTGAGCGCAGGTGCCTATCCTCGAGAATCTTCGTTTTACCCGGGTTGCTGCTTCATCAAAATTGGATTTGCTGCCTGGGGCTACCGCCCCTCCCGGGCGATGATATCATCCAGGATCTCCGCCGCCCTGAGGACGATGGCCTTACAGCCTTCTTCTTCGGTGCGGTATTTTTCCTTCAGGGCTCCGCAGGTGGTGGTGCCCATGGTCTTTTCGAACCGGGTGACAAACTCTTCCACCAGCTCGCCGCACCGGGGTTCCGCATGGGCCCGGTCTTTCACGTAGAGCCGGGAGAGTACCAGGGCAGAGGCGCTGACGGCGCCGCATAGTTTCTCGGTATACACCCCGCCGGAGAGGCCCGCCGCCATCACCAGGCTCTGCTTGTCCAGCCCCAGGCGGTAGACCTGGTTCGCCCCGTAGAGTATCTTCTCGGAGCAGCTGTAGTCTTCCCGCTCCGCCGTACCGAATCCATCTTCAATCAGTTGTTTCACCATGCCGGTAATTTACCGGTTTACCACGGATTGGTCTACTCCCCTTAAAATGGTATAATCGCCCATGCGGAAAATTGCCCTGGTGGCGGTAAACGCCAAATACTCCCACACCAACCTGGCCCTGCTGTATCTGAAGGCGGCCCTGGAAAAGGAATCCTCTTCAGCGGACGGCGCCATAACGCTGGTGGAATGGAACATCAATAGGCCGCCCCGGGAGCTGTTGGAGCTTCTGGCGGAGGGCCGGTACAGTCATACGGTTTTTTCGGCCTACATCTGGAACACCCGGTATCTTCAGGATTTCCTACCCGACCTGCGCCGGCTTCTCCCCGAAACGGTGATTGTTCTGGGAGGCCCCGAGGCGGTTTACCGGAGCGATCTCTGGCTTTCCGCCGGGGGGGCGGCGGACTATGTGGCCGCCGGCGGAGCGGAGGACTATGGTTCCCTCCTCCCCGCCCTGGAACGGCCGGCCCGGCCGGGGATGCTTCAGGCTTCCCGGCGCCCCTTCACCGAAACCCCTTTTCCCTATGACAGGGCGCTTCTGGAAAGTCTATCGGGCCGGCTTGTCTACTACGAAGCCAGCCGGGGCTGCCTCGTCCGCTTTTCCGACTGCCTCTCGTCCCGTGATGATCAGAACGCCGAATACCGCCGGCTCGATCAGATCGGCGAAGAGCTGGCCGTACTGACCGGGTTCGACGGAACCTTCAAGTTCGTGGACCGCACCTTCAACGCCAACCCCCGGGTATCCCGGTTCGTCTGGCAGTTCATGATCGATCACCCTCCCCGGGGCTGCTTTCACTTCGAACTCCATCCCCTGTTGTTGACCGATAAGGATTTCACCCTGCTGGAAAGGCTCCCCCCGGCCAGCGTCCAGTTTGAAGTGGGCATCCAAACCATCCACCCCGAAATCCGCCAAAGGGTAAACCGGGGGGGTGACTGGGCCAGGGAGAAAGCGGCCATCCGGCGGCTTAAAAACTGCGGTCCCTTCCACCTCCATCTGGATCAGATTGTGGGTCTTCCCGGGGATTCCCCGGAGGCCGCCGCAGCCACCATGAATGAAATCCTGGCCCTGGACCCGGACGACTTTCAGCTGGGATTTTTAAAGATTCTTCCCGGGACCCCCCTGGCGGAAGAACAGGAAAGCCTGAATATTATCGCCTCCCGCACCCCGCCCTACGAGATACTCTCCACCCCTGATTTTCCCTTCGAAGAATTACAGCGGTTTCACCGGCTGGGGGTTCTTGTTGAGATTTTTCACAATAAAGGCTTTTTCCGGCAAACCCTGCCCCTGTTGGCAGAGACGGCCCCGGGGGGATACTACGGAGTCCTGGACGCTTTTCTCAAGCGGTTCGCTCCGGATCTGGAGTGCCGCCGGTGGGACTACTGGGGCGAACGGCTCCTGATGTGGTGCCGGGAGAACTTCCCGGAAAGAGAACTTGAGGTTGTCGACAGCCTGAGGCTTGACTGGTGCCCCCTGGCCCGGGCCCACCACTATCCGGCTTTTTTGGCGTATCCCCGGGAATGGGACCTTCTGAAACTGAAGAAAGACCTTACCCCCCGCATCAGGGAGCTTCTTCCGGAGGCCCAAATCGGCGATATCAACAAGGCCATCCTCTTCATTCCCCGGGGAGCCCGGATGCCCCGGGACAGGGCCCTGGTGTTCCTCCGCGTCGGAGGATCGGCCCACCGGTTGGAACTGCCGGGAGTGCCCCTCCCCTAGACCCGCCAGGGGCTCTGCCTCCGCTTGGCACTCGGCGTACCCTGGGGATTTTACACTGAGCGCAGGGGTCTGGCCCCGAGAATCTTCGTTTTGTTGGGGTAGTACCTTCATCACAAGGGGGATTCTGGCGGTTCCCCATCGATTCTGTTTGACAATATAAGTTTTTTCATATATTTTGAATACATTACTTGCTAAGGACAACAAATAATGAGAACCATACTTTTTATTCTTGTGCTCTTTGGAATTCTTCTGGGCCTTCAGAAACTGCAGGCCCTCAGGATGACCAGTAAGAAGGGGAAGCCGGTTAGCGGGCTCTCCGGTGCCTACGGCGAAGCGGTGGCCACGGGAAAACCGACTCTTTTCTACTTTTACAGTCCCGGCTGCGGGGCGTGCCGTTCCATGACTCCCCTGGTTTCCGAATACACGGGAGAAGGCTCCCGCTGTTTCAAGGTGGATGTCTCCCAGGATATGGCCACCGCCCGGGCCTTCGGGGTCATGGGAACCCCCTCCTTGGTGGTGGTGGAAGACGGCATTGTCCGGGATTTTTTCGTAGGACCCCGGCCCGAGGCGGTGCTGACACCGCTTCTTCAGGAAGCCCGAAACTAACCGGCCCTTCCAGAGAAAAGACGCCGCCGCCTCTCTTTAGAAATCGGGGAGACGGCGGTTCTTTTTCCTCTCTCCCAGCCTCTTTTTAGCCTCCAGGCGCCTTTCCCGGGAAGCCCGGCTGGGTTTGGTGCGGTGCCGCGGCGGGGTGCGCACCAGGGCTTCCCGAATCAGGGCGGCGGCACCGGAGAGAAGCTCCCGGCGGTTGGCCCCCTGGGTCCTGTGGCGGTGAACCGCCAGATAGAGTTCCCCCTCCCCATTGATACGGTGGGTCAGCTTCTCCCGCACCCTCCCCTTCTGTTCATCGCTGAGACAGTCCAGGTCGGATATCTTCAGGTGGCCGGTGACCCGGGTGTTAACCTTGTTGACGTTCTGCCCCCCCGGGCCTCCCGCCAGGGTAAAACGGATGTGCATTTTTTCGGCAATTTCTCGTTCCAGCTCCGAATCCGGCATTTTCCCGACTCCTTCTCACCGATCCTACAAAAAAAAGAGGCCCTCCACAATCGGAAGGGCCCCGTTAACCGTTAAAAACTCGTTTTAATAGAGCCTTGTCTCCACGTACTCATCCACGGTAAGAGAGAGCTTGGCCGCCTCGGAGAGGTAGTAGTCCCGCTCTGCCTTTTCCAGAACCTCCGGGGGAAAACAGCCCTTGGTTTCCAGCTTGCCGTTGACGAACATCTTGGTAAAGAGGAACGCCGCCTGGCCGGTGAAGTAGGATTCATGGGTCATACCGGACATCTCGAAGGATTCGGTCAGTCCCGGGGCACCCACGTAGCTGTCGATCCGGACCTTCTTACCGTCCTTCACACCGTCAACCCGTACCAGGAAAACCCCGTCTTCGGAAACCATTCCTTCGTCCAGTACCGCCTGTAGTTCGTCCTTGTATTTGGGCGCCGGGGGGGTGAGCTTGGAAATGATGTCCATGGGGACAATCTTGGTTCCCTTCACATCGATGGGTCCATCGGAAAGAAGACCCATCTTATAGAGGGATTCCGCCAGTTCCAGCCCGGGGCCGCCGTAGCGGAAATTGACTTCCTTTACCCCTTTGAGAACCTTGTCGGCCAGGAGGCCCATGGTGACCGGCTCTTCATGCTCATGGTCCACCATCCGGGCTAGTTTGCCCCGGAAATCAACCATTTCAGGATTGTTAAAGGGAGGCACCCGCAGGAACTTGCCGTCTTTGTAGACGATGGGTTCGGCGGCCATGTCACCGAAGGCGGTCTGGGGAGACCACCAGAAGGGGATAAACCGGTTTGACCAGATTTCGTCGTAGACAAAAATGTCGATACGGTCCACCGAATCAAACTGGTCCACCGCGTGGCGGGTCAGTACATTGGCAAATCCCGGCGCCGAGCCGGTATTGATCAGGGCGGTGAGACCCTTGGCCTTGAACTCTCCGTCCCTGCCCAGGCAACGCTTGACGGCATCCACGAAGGGCAGATCGCTGACGGGCCCGGAAGCCAGGTCCTGATAACAGGCCCCCACTTCAAGGGCGGCATCCATGACGTTCATGTTAAAATCGGGGGCCAGTCCATTTACGATAAGCTCGCATCCTTGGGCAGCCTTGACAATGTCCGCCACGTTACGGGCATCGAGTTGCACGGCTTTTGCCTTGGACAGCTGGGCTTCCATCTCTTTTGCGGCTTTGGCATCATAGTCAGCACAGATAATCTCCACCACATGGGGCTCTTCCTGGAGCCGTTTCGCGATGGTGCTTCCCTGGGCACCCACACCTAGAACCATTACCTTCTTCATCTCTTCACCTCAAATTAAACCTTTCGGCCGATTTGGGTCCCCTGAACACTGCAAGGCAGCCGGCGATCCCGGGGAATCACCGGACCGGGGGAACCCGCCCCTATCGGGGCCTTGTCACATTTTTATTCCCTTTCCCGGAAAGGGATTTATCACTTTATAATCCTCACCTTTTGTGGAATTCCTTCAGTCTCGCCTTGGCGGCGGAAAAGTACCAGAGAATCAGGGCCAAGGGCCCGATAATACACACCGCCCCCATGAGGTAGCACAAAATATCCCATACCATCACTTCACCTCCCCGACGACCTTTTTACCCAGGGCATTGGCTAAAAGGTAGATAATGATCACCAAGGGCGTGATGATCAGAATACCGTACTCCTGCCAGAGCTCCAGGTTCCCGATCTTGATGACGTAAACCTCCCAGTCTTCGCTCCAGGTGCCGAAAAAGTTTGACCAGATATACCAGCCCAGCGATAAAACCAGCCCCGCCGCGGTAGACAGGATTCCGGCGATTTTCTTGGGGGGCTTTTTAGAAAATGATCCGAAGTAGACCGGAACCAAAGCCACGGTGATGATGATGGTGGCCTGGAAAACCCAAACTTCCATGATTCGCTCAAAGCTGAAAGCCAGGATCAGCGACAAGGCCGCCGATATGAGGATGCCGATTTTCGTCATCGCCTCGACCTTATCCCCCGAAGCCTTGGGATTGATCATGGTTTTGTAGATGTCGAAACCGATAACCCCTCCGGCCACCAGAAAATAGGAATCGGCGGTGGACATGGCCGCCGCTAAGACTCCCGCCACAAAAATTCCCAGGATTCCCACCGGCAGGTACTGCCCCACCACGGCGAAGAGGGCTTCATTGGCCTCTACCTGGGGGATTATGTTCAGCCCGATGGCGGCGGCTCCCAGAATTCCCAGAAAGGTGACCGCCCAGTCAAAGGAGAGCCACATGGGAATACCCACCTTGAAGGCCTTCTGGATTTCCCGGGGTCCTGCGGAGGCGAAGATGCGCTGAAAAAACGCCGGCTCGCACAATACCGCAAAGGCGGTGAGGGAATAGGCAAAAAGGGTCCAGGGGGTGAGATAGCCCGCGCCGACACTGAAGAAAGACTCTGCCGCCTCCCCGCTCCCGGTCCACTCGGCCAGGCCCGCCATAACCTGGTCAAAACCGCCGATGGCGTTCCATCCGACGATGAGGGCCAGCCCGACGGTTATCATCATGGAGATGAACTGAATAAAGTCGGTCATGGTGACCGCCCAGAGCCCTCCGGTCCAGGTATAGATAACCACGATAATGGCCCCCATCAGGGTCCCCATCCAGAAGGGCATTCCCGAGACGAGGTGCAGGAGAAAACCGATTCCCATCATCTCCATGGTATTGGTGGAATACAGAAAGGCCGCAATGGATGTGAACAAACCGGCGGTTTTACCGTATTTCAGGGTGGCAATCTCCTGCATGGTGGTGCCTTCGGGAAAGATGGTTTTAAACTTAGGAGCCAGAAACGCCATGACCACGTAGAGGGCGGTATAGGGCAAAGAATAGGCGAAAAAGGCGGATATGCCCTCGTAAAAGCCTATTTCCGAGGTGCCGAAAAGGGTATCCAGGCCGTAAAAGGTTGAAACCAGGGTTCCCACCAGAAGCGGCGCGGTCAAAGACCGTCCGGCCATGAAGTATTCATCGAATCCTTCTTTTCTTTTAGAGAAGTAAAACCCCACGGAGAGCATGAAAATGATGTAAATTATTACCACCAGCCAGTCTATGGCATGCAGGGAAACAACTATCTCGTCCAAAGCCCTTCCTCCTGATTTTTTTTACTGTCGTTGACGAATATCGCCGGGAGACTCCAAACCTAATTTTTACATATGTCTACAGAAAGAACTCCTTTGTCCGTTTCTAGTCCCAAGATAAAAAACACCGGTGACAGGATTCTGTTATTACGCTGTTACAGCGAAAACATTTTCCCCGCCACCGGTGCATGAACCGGAAATTACTTCCCGGAGATTACTTCTTTTACCGCTTCTTCAAAGACACCAAGGACAAAATCCGCATCTTCATCGGTGTGGCAGCTGGAAATGAACCAGGGCTCCCGGGAATCGTAGTCGGGCATGACACCCTTTTCGATACAGTGATGGATGATGGCGTTGTAGGTATCGTGATCGCCGTCGGCCCAGTCTTTGTACTCCCGGCACACCGGCGCCTCGGTGAACACGATACCGGGCATGGCATCGGGTCCCTGAATGACGTAGGGGAAGCCCGTGGCATCGAGAATTTTCTTCCATCCCGCCTGAAGTTTTTTACCGTGGGCGTTCACCTTATCCAGTTCGCCGGCGGCGATTAAATCAAGCACCTTTTCCGCCGCCGCCATGGAGATAACGTTGGATCCGTAGGTTCCGCCGTGGGGAATCTGACCGGGCCCGATTTCTCCCATGATGAATTTCTGACCGCCGATGGCGGCCACGGGAAAACCGTTCCCCAGACACTTGGCGTAGGTCACCAGGTCGCCCTTGACACCGAAGTATTCCTGGGCACCGCCCTTGGCGATCCGGAACCCGGTTTTTACTTCGTCCATGATCATGACGATGCCGTATTTGTTACATTGCTCGCGGACAAATTCTAAGAAACCGTCCTGGGGCATGATGGAGGCTTGATTCCCGAGAAGGGGTTCGATGATGATACAGGCAATTTCGTGCCACCGTTCTTTCAGTTTCTGTTCCAGCAGCTCTTTGTCGTTGAAAGGGAGAGAGTACATCAGATCGCCGACGGAACGGGGAATGCCCGACCCCTGGGGGACCAGGAAGGGCGCCTTCCGGTAGCCCACCCCTGAAGTCGGGGGATAGGTGTTCCAGAGAGAGTAATCGTGGAATCCGTGATAGGCTCCGTCAAACTTCAGAATCTTATCCCGGCCCGTGAAGGCCCGGGCGATACGCATGGCCCCCATGGTGGCTTCCGTTCCGGTGTTGGTAAACCGGACGTAGTCAACCCCGGTCATGGCTTTGATCTTTTCTGCCACCCGAATTTCGTATTCATTGGTCATGGCAAAACAGTTGCCCACTTCCAGGGCTTCGGAGATGTATTCAGAAATCTCTTTCCGGGCATGTCCTAGAACCACGGGGCCAAAACCTAATCGGTAGTCCACATACTTCTTGTCATCCTGATCCCAAATGTAGGCACCCTGGCCTTTCTTGACAACCAAGGTGGCATCATCCCCCCAGTATCGGAAGTTGGAGGAGACTCCTTTGGGTATGGACTGCGCCGCCCTGTCAAACATGGCTTTGCTTTTCGGTCCGCTTTTCATAGTAAAAACCTCTTTGTATATTAAGTGTTGCTTATGTTATAGGGCACCCCGGTTTCACAATTCTAAATTACTGATGACAAACCGCTGGTATTGCTCCATAATGAGTTAAGATCGCAAAAAAAGGGAAAAAAATGGACACACAACTCATATCTCAGCCCCGTCAGGTCCTGCCCCGGCTGCCGCTTCGGAATTATCTGGAGGAGCGGAAGGTGACTTTTTTGGTGGCCACCCCCGGTTCAGGAAAAACCACCGCCATGGTGGACTATCTGGCATACCGGAACCTCCCTTTCCGCTGGGTCGATATTCCCGCCGGGCTAAACACGGTGGAAGATTTCTGCCGCATCCTGGGCGAAGCCCTGGGGACCGACGGCCTGCCCGCCCGGAACCATGCGGATCTGCTTGATAAGGTGAAGCGGATCACCGGGGATATTCGTAAAGAAGGCCCGCTCTGCCTGGTGATAGACAACTTCCATCATCTGGCAGACAAAAGGCCCGTCCTTGAAGAGGCCGAGCGCTTTGCCGAGGGGCTCCCCCCCACGGTGAGGCTTTTTATCCTGAGCCGGGAGCAGGTGAATCTTTCTTTTCGTAAGATCCGGGTAAAGAAAGAACTCCTCGAGATTCGGAACGAAGATTTTATCTTTCAATCCCGGGATGTGCGGGATCTTTTTACCCAGGTCTACAACATCATCCTTCCCGAATCGATATACGAGCAAATCGAGGAGGTATCGGGGGGATGGATTACCGCCCTGATCCTCCTGATTGAACGGCTTCAGCATCTGAACCGGGAAGAAAGGGAAAAACTTCTCGATCTGTTTTTTACCACCAAGACCCTGCCGGAGATTGATGACTTTTTCAGCACCGAAGTGATGGCCCGGCTTTTACCGGAAGACCAGGATCTTCTCCTCAAGATCGGCAGCGTGGACCAGATCAGCCCTGACCTGATCGAAGAGCTCAACGGTCAGGACGGCGGACGATTCTTAAGCCGGCTGGAAGAACGGAACCAATTTCTTTCCATATCCGATCCCCAAGCCCTCAGTTACCGGTTTCATCCGCTCTTTGCCGCCTTTTTAGAGAGGGAGTTCAACAAGCTGCCCCCCAAGGACCACCGAACCTTACACTATTCTCCGCATAGAAGACTATTCGGGGAACACTATTGCT
>CAYYNJ010000030.1:5537-15053 GCA_964472775.1 uncultured Spirochaetaceae bacterium | reverse complement strand
GCTCTTGGCGTCTCCCGTTAATTTCATTTCAGCAGCCTCCCGAGGGTCGTATTCAGCGCCCCCCATTCTGTCTTCAGTTTTTCATAGAGTTCAATACCGCCGTCACTGAGGCGGTAGTATCTTCGGGGCCGGGACTCTTCCATCTTCCACTGGCTTTCCACCACCCCCTGCTCCTCCCAGCGCCGCAGAAGCGGGTAGAGAGTATCCTGGGAGAGAAGGTACCCCTCCTTTTCAAGCTCCTTAATCAGGGAGTAGCCGTAGTGTTCTTCCTGGAGGCGGCTGAGCACCGCCAAACCCATGACTCCCCGGTTCAGTTCCTGAATGAACTTATCCTGTATTGAACTTTTTACAGTACTCATATTAATACAATAGTGTGTAAAACACAGTATTGTCAAGAGAAATTTTTTGTGGATCAGATTAGAAAGGGGAGGGGACAGTGAAATCTGGTGGTTGTTATCAAGGAGGGAACCTGGAGGAAGGGTTTCCCCGGGGCGTAAGCCCCATACCCTTAAGGAGTTTGGAGTTTCAGAACCCCGGGTTACCCCGGAAGGCCGGACCGCCGGAAGGCGGCAAAACGCCGTGATGCGGCGAAGCTATCCGGTGGTTTCATCGTCGGAGTCGTCTCCGGCTTCGGCGGAATCGTCATCTTCGGTGTCATCCTCCGCATCGGATTCCTCATCGTTTTCGCCGACTTCGGCGTCCGTATCGGGGGAGTTTTTTTTCTCAAGCTTCTTTTTCAGCTTCTCTTCTCTTTTCTTCTTTTTCTTTAGTTCTTGTTGTCGTTTTTCGTAAGAATAATTTGTCCTTGCCAAAGATATCTCCTCGCTCATTGCTGTTTCGGGTGGTGAAGGGAAAAAAGAAGGCAGCCGGGTGTACCGGCTGCCTTGCTGTGTCGGCCTAACTACTAACGGTAGTTGTTCCGGGGTCTTTCTTCCCGGTCCCGAGCTTCGTTAACCACAATTTTGCGGTCCATCCACTCTTTTTCGTTGAGGGCGGAGATGGCTGCGGTGGCAGCCGAGGCATCTCCCATCTCTACAAATCCAAAACCTTTAGACCTGTTGGTCTGCCGGTCGGTGATGATACGTACACTCGACACTTCGCCGTATTGAGCGAAAAGATCTTCAAGATCATTCTCCATCGCCTTGAAACTCAAGTTTCCCACATAAATCTTTGTAGACATCTCTACTCCTTGCACCGGATAAATCCGGTTTGATAATCGAAAACAAGTAAGTACGATGATTCATGCTCATATGTGATGGTAATCAAGAATTGTAAAAGAGGAAGCGTCGACAAACTCGGCTCATTCTCAAATGCCAATCAGATACGTTTCAAATATGGAAATAAAAGCAAGATACTCAATGTTATCAGCTCATATAGTATCGTGGTTTAACGAAAAGTGCAAGTACTAGGCATGACGGGAACAAAAAGATCGTTTTTTTCTTTCATCTTGCCCCCGATAAGCCAGACATGTGTAAAATTAAACTTTTTTTTTGTGTTTTCGGTCCAAATAAATTAGCATTGGTAGATGAAGACAATTTTTTCGAAAATCGCAGCCATTGCCCTGGGGGGTATTCTCATCATTCTCTTGGCGGTATGGCTCCTTTTTAGTTCCATCATTGGTCGAGTCACCACTACCTTCTCGGAAGCGAACTATCAGTTTCTTTTTGAGCAGAAATCTCAGGCCTTGAAAGACCACGTGCTGGTGGCGAAGAATCTCATCGATGCCCATGTGGCGCACCTCGAGGCCATGGGGGTTTCCGAAGAGGCGCTTTTGACATCGGCCCGGGATTTGATCCGGGGGGTTACCTTCGGTAAGGGCGGCTATTTTTTCGCCTACACCTATGAAGGCTTGAGGATTTCCTATCCTCCCGCCCCCGATACAGAGATGACCAGTAATCTCTGGGACAACCAGGACGGGAGCGGCAACTATATGGTCCGGGACCTCATCATGGCGGCCCAGAAGGGGGGAGATTTTACCTCCTATGATTGGCCCAACCCCGAGACTGAGACGGATGAACCGGAGCAGAAAATATCCTACAGTGTTCCCATGAGGGTGGGGGACCTGGATTTTCAGATCGGTTCGGGCGAGTATGTCAACGATATCCAGGGGATCAACGCCTCCTTCACCGAGGATCTCAGCGGTTCCTTGTCCCGGTTCCGGGTTCTCTTTCTTTCGGTGGTTACCTTCATCCTGGCGGTTATCGTATTAGCCATCCTTCTGGCCATGAAATTCCTGCTCAAGCCTCTGAGGAAGGTGAAGGCCTCGCTGGCCGAAATCGCCACGGGCGAGGCGGATTTGACAAAACGCCTGGATCTGGTCAGCAAAGACGAGGTGGGGGATGTGGCGGAGAATTTTAACCGGTTCATGGAAAAACTCCAGGTTCTGATCACCGAGATTCAGCGGGCCGTACGGGACACCGAGGGTATTAACAAGAGTCTCACCGATCAGGTGGGAACCACCACCACCGCCTCTGAAGAGATAAATGCCAACATTAACGCCGTCCAGACCCAGCTCCAACAGCTGAACAACAGCGTCGGTGAAGCCGCCTCGGCCATGCAGGAAATCGCCAGTAATACCAATTCTTTTGATAACGTCATCGCCAGTCAGGCGGCCATGGTGGAACAGTCCACCGCCGCCATTACCCAAATGATCGCTTCTCTGAATAGTGTCAGTGCCATCACCAGCAGCAAAAAACGCTCCACCCTTTCTCTGAAGGTGAGTGCCGAGGAAGGGAAGGGTCAGATTGACCAAACCTCCCAGGAGTTTGAGGCGGTGGTACAGAAAATCGGAAATATTCAGGAAATGGCTTCCGCCATCAACAGCATCTCCGCCCAGACCAACCTGCTTTCCATGAATGCCGCCATCGAGGCGGCCCATGCGGGGGAGGCGGGCCGGGGATTCGCCGTGGTGGCCGAAGAAATTAGGAAGTTGGCCGGTACCGCCGCCCAGTCTTCCGGGACCATCACGCAGCTGATCAAGGATATCACCGCGGGGGTCAATGTAACCAAGGCCAGTGTGTCCAAGACCATCACCACCTTTGATGAAATAGCCGGAGAGGTTCAATCTACGGTGAATGCTTTCAATGAAATCGAGTCAGCGGTGAGCGAGCTTAACCAGGGGGGGAAGCAGATCCTCGACTCCACCGAAGAAATCAACAATGTGACCACCCAGGTCCGTCAAGGTTCCGAAGAGATTCGGAAAGGAATCGATGCCATCTCCCGGGCATCGGAACAGATGAAAAATATCTCAAACACCGTATCGGCAAGCATCGGTGAAATTTCCGGGGGGTCCGGCGAGATCGTGGCGGCCATGCAGGGGATCAACGAGCTGGGGAAAAAGCTGGAAGAAATCAGTTCCTATCTGTCCGGTGAGTTCAACCAGTTCAAAACCGGCTAGGAGGCCTTCGGAGCGGCGGGCTTAGCCCTTTCCTGTGCCGCCCCGAGGCCGGCGGGCCTAAGTCAGGGAGACCCGGCGGGGTGTCCCTTTTTCCATTATCACCGGTTTTCCCTGAAGAATCAGCTTCATGGCCAGGGATGACTGGACTATCACCTCCCGGTGGTCAGGGCTTAATTCCAGGCGGATCACCGCTCCCCGGAAGCGGAGGGAGAGTTTAACGGCTCCCCAGGAGGGGGGAAACTGAAGCTGGAAGGCGGGCCCCCCGGAGGTGACCCGGAACCCGGCAAACCCGTAGAGCACCGCCATCCTGGTGCCCGCCATGGCGGCCAGGTGTATGCCGTTGTCGCTGTTGCCTTCCCTGTTTTCGATATCTAAATAGGCCGTATGGGTCAGATACCGGGCCGCCGTTTCTATTTGGCCGCCCAGGGCCGCCCCGGCGGCCTGAACCGCCGGGGTCAGGGATGAATCTCCGCTGGTGTAGGGTTCATAGAAACTGAAGTTTTTAAGAAATTCTTCTTTGGAAAACCTTTCCCGGTGGAGTACCATCCCTAATAAAACGTCGGGCTGCTTCATCACCCTGTGCCGGTAGATCTTCAAGGGGTGGTAATGCAGCAAAAGAGGCCTTTTCTCCCGGGGTGTTTCGTCCCAATTCCAGGGGGCTTTCTCCAAGAATCCGTCATCCTGACAAAACACCTCTTCATTTTCGTCGTAGGGCAGATAGATGCCTGCGGCGATATCCTTCCATCGGCCCGTTTCCTCGTCCGATAGATTCAGCCTTGAGGCCAACTCGAAATACCTTTCCGAGTGCTGCCTTTTCAGGGCCTCCGCCATCTCCGAGGCGAAATAGAGATGATTTTGTGCCATCAGATTGGTGTAAAAGTTGTTGTCCACCAGGGCGGTATACTCATCGGGACCGGTGACACAGTGAAAACAGTACCCCTTTCCCGGGACCATGGCGGCAAACCCCGCCCAGAACCGGGCGGTTTCAAAGAGCATCTCCGCCCCGCCCTGGAGCAGAACGGCTCCCTCTCCGGTTACGCGGATGTACTCCTGCATGCCCCAAATGACATCGGCGTTGATGTGGTACTGGGCGGTACCGGCGGGAAAGAAGGCGGAAGATTCCCGGCCGTTTATGGTGCGCCAGGGGTAGAGCGCCCCCTTTTCTGAAAGTTCGGCGGCCCGTTCCCGGGCTTGTTTCAGGGTGTTGATGCGGTAAAGCACCAGGGTTTCGGCCTTTTCCGGTTCCAGGGTGGCCAGGGCGGCTTGGCCGTAGACATCGGCGTCCCAGAAGTAGTGGCCGTTGTAGCCGTCGCTGCTGAGTCCCTTGGCGGGGCCGCTCTGGGAACCTCCGACGGGGACCGACTGGACCAGTCCGTAACTGCCGAAGCGCAGGGCCCGGGTCATGCCGGGGTCTTTTTCGATCTCCATGTCGCCCCCCTCCCATAGGTCTTTCAGGTACTGCCGCTGTTCATGGAGCATGGTCTGCCAGCCCCGGTCCCGAAGCTTGGCCAATTCTTCCTCGATCTTTTGGGGCCACTCCGATTCCGGGGCATCGCCGGTTTTATAGAATACCGTCCCCAGGGTAAAGGTGAGGGGACGCCGGGGAAGCGCTTCCCCTTCCCCGTGGATGAGGCAGAGGGATTCCTCGGCCCAACGGTCTTCCCGGGATACCGTGGGGGGGGTACCGGGTTGGTCGGGCAAAACCGCCACGGCACACCGGTAGGACAGGCCGCTGCGGCGGGTAGTTTCGGAGATGACCATGTGGTCTTCCCGGATTCGGACCGATGAATCGCCCATGGGCGGCTCGGGCAGGGCCTCGCCCTTCCGGGGATCGTCGGTTTCCTGCTGGTTCTTCCGGGGCGCCGAGATTCTCCGGGTGATGCGGAAGAAGCCCTCCCCCTCCAGGGTCAGTCGGGAGAGGAGCCTGTGGGGGTGGGGAAGGGGACAGACCGTTTCCACCCTGGCCAGGCAGTGGTCCCCTCCGGGGGAGATTAAGTCTACCGTGATAACCTGGAGTCCCCGGGCCATATCGGTCTCCACCGTTCCCCCTGTCAGGGTGAGAGGCGTGTAGGCGCCGTCATCCCCGCGCCGGGAAATTTCCCATCCCATCACATCCACCACCGGTACCATTACCTGTTTTTCGGCGGGATAGCCAAAGGCTTTTTCTCCGTAAACCACCGGGGCGGTTTCGTAGAATCCGTTCAGGTAGGTTCCCGGGGCTTCTCCTTTTTCCGGAACCTGGGCGGGAATGCCCAGATAGCCGTTGCCCGCAAAGAAGAGGGTCTTTAGCTCCGGGGGCAGACCCGGGGCGGTGAAAGGTTTGGACAGGGTCCAGAGCTGGTTTTCGGTCATAGGATATCCTCGATGGTCTAGGGTTTAAACGTTGAAGCCCGGCCGGTTTTCCCGTCGATCCGGGTAATCATACAGGAAGAACTGTCCAAATCCGCCTCAAGCCGCACGGTCTCCAGGTCGTCCTGCCATTCCAAGATGAGCTGGCCGGGGGGGCTTTGAATCAGCTCGAACCGGCCGTTAAAGGCGGGGCTGGATGAACGGAAACGAAGTAGATTATTAAGCCGTTCCACCACGGGCCGGGAAACTTCGGCGGCGATCTCTTCGGTGGTGTAGTCGTGACGGTTAATGTCCCGGCCCTGCCGGGTTTTCTCCACCAGGTCCAGGTCGTTTCGGCCCGCCAAAAGACCCACGTAGTAGACCTGGGGCGTGCCGGGGGCGAAAAACTGGACGGCCCGGGCCATGATGTAGGCATCATCATCTTCCCCCAGGGCGGAGTAGTAGGTGCAGTTTATCTGGTAGATATCCAGATTCTGGTATTCCGAGGAGGAATACTTTTTCTTCACGTTAGATCCCCGGCTGTAGAGCTTCTCCACGGTGAAATCGGTCTGCTCCTGGGTGAGCAGATCCGCCGCATCCACCACCCCGATGCCGTCGTGGGTGTCCAGGGTGGTAAACTGGTTGCGGGGACAGATGCCGAGCCAGTTCTTCAGGGGCGTAAAGTCCTTGCCGTACCAGGCGTAGAGAAGAAGCAGGGGCAGGGCGAAATCATAGACGGGGAAACCCCGGCGGGCCATCTTTTGCTGAATGGTGTAGTGCTCGTGCATCTCCGGCAGAAGGTCAATATGAAATTCGCCGGCGATTTTTTTCAGCTTCTCCAGGATCTCCCAGATCTCCGGTTCCACCATAAAACAGGAGGTGCCCCTCTTTTTTGTGATATATCCCACCGCATCTAACCGGACCATGACGATCCCGGCGGAGGCGAGCCTCTCCAGGGCGTCTCTGAAAAGTTTTTCTCCCTCTGAAGACCTAATATCAATATCTATCTGTTCCGGGGAGAAGGTGCACCAGATTTTTTTTTCTTCCCCCGTGCCGAACTGAACCGTCAGATAGGGAGAACGGGGCTGACGCCGGTAGATGGCCGCCTCCTCCTCGGGGGTGGGCATCCCGTCGGGGAAGACCTTTTCCAGGGGCAGGAACAGATCGGCGTACCTAGACTCATCTCCCCGTTTCAGGTAGTCCTGGTAGTAGGGGGAAAGCCGGGACAGATGGTTGACCATGAAATCAGCCATGATCTCATAGTCGGTCCCCATTTTGCGGATGTCGTCCCAGGTGCCGAAGGCGGGATCCACCTGGTCGTAATGGAGGGGCGAAAACCCCCGATCCCCCGAGGATAGATAAAACGGAAGCAGATGGATGCCGGAAAAGCATCCGGAAAAATGGTTTTTCAGAAGAAAATGGAGGGAGGGGATGTCCCCTCCGAAGCTGTCGGCGTAGGTGATTAAAACGGCTCCATTTTTCACGGCCTACCCCTTTACCGAGCCGGCCATGAGGCCCCGGACAAAGAAACGCTGCAGTCCGAAGAACACCGCCAAGGGCAGGATCATACTCATGAAGGCACCGGAGGTAAGCAGATGCCAGTCCTGTCCTTTTTCACCCACCATGGCCGCCAGGGCGCTGGTGACCACCCGGTTTTTATCCCCCAGGAAGACCAGAGCCACCAGGTAATCGTTCCAGACCCAGAGGAACTGGAAGATGGCGAAACTGGCCAGGGCGGGGATGGAGAGGGGGAGGACCAGTCGGACGAAGGTGACGAAGGGGGTCGCCCCGTCCAGGTAGGCGGATTCAAAGATATCCCGGGGCAGGGTGCTGATGTAGTTGTACAGCAGGTACACCGCCAGGGGCAGGCCGAAGCCGGTGTGAGCCATCCACATGGCCACAAAGGTTCCGTTGAGGCCCCACTTGGTAAAATCCCGCAGGATGGGTATCAAGGCGATCTGCAGGGGCACCACCAGCAGGGCCACCACCATGATGAAAAGGGGCCGCCGGCCGGGGAACTCCATCCAGGCAAAGGCGTAGGCCGCAAAGGCGGCGATGAGGATGGGAATGATGGTGGCGGGGATGCTGACGGCAATGGAATTGAGGACTGCGTCGGCGAAGTTGTTCCCCTGCCGGGAGATGGTATTCCCCTGGGCGTCCTGGTATTCCACCGTACCGCCGGAAAGGACATCCCGGTAGTTCTGCAGGGTCAGGTTGGCGCCGAAGCCGATCCATTTTTCGTCGTAGACTTCCACGATACGGGATCTTTTATTGCCGTACCAGCGGAGGGTCCGGCCGTCTTCCATGACTATGCCTTGGCGCCACTCTTCAAAGGTGGCGGTGACCCCTTCGATGGTGACCGGTCCGTCGGGATCGGTGCTGTCGGGCAGGGTAATCTCTTCGCTTTTGACCAGGTCTTTATGGGGCAGCACCGACCACCATCCGGATCCGTAGATATCCCGGGAATCCCGGAAGGAGGTAATAAAGACGCCGAAGGTCGGGATGGTCCAGCCCAGCACGATGACAAGAAGCACGAGACCCACCAGCAGTCTGCCCGGGGCCTTGGTTTTCTCTTTTAGAATTTTGCTCATTTTAATACCTTCCTCTCCCTGAACTGGCGCAGATTGTAGGCCAGTACCGGGACGATCACCACCAGCAGTACCACCGCAATGGCGGAGGCCTGACCTGAATTGCCGTAGGTGAACTGTCTCAGATAGAACTCGTTGGCGATGACGTTGGTCCCGAAGTTACCCCCCGTCATGACCCGGACGATGTCAAAAAGTTTGAGGCTGAAAATCAGGATGGTGGTGGTGACGGTGATGATGGTGGGCATGATGTACGGAATGGTGATGCTGAAAAAGATCCTGAAACTGTTGGCCCCGTCCACCCGGGCCGCTTCGTTTAACTCTTCCGGGATCGACTTGATGGCCGAAGAGAGGATGACCATGGCGTAACCGGTTTGGAGCCATACCATGATGATTATCAGCAGAAAGTTGTTCCAGAACGGCACCAGGAGCCACGGCTGGGCTTCGCCCCCCAGGCCCGTGACGATGGCGTTTAACAAGCCGATTTCGGTAACGTTTATCCCTTCTCCCTTGTAGGCATAGATGAATTTCCAGATAACGCCGGCACCGACAAAAGATATGGCCATGGGCATAAATATCAATGATTTAAATAACTTCTCATGCCGGCTCTTATCGGCCAGAACCGCTATGAGGAGTCCCAGGATCACACAAGCGCTGGTTCCGAAAAACATCCAGAGCAGGTTGTTCCGGAACGCTTCCAGCATGATGGGGTCGGTGAAGGCGAAGGAATAGTTGTCTAAAAAGACAAACTCCCGTCCGTTGGCATCGAGAAAACTCAGCCTCAGGGACCTCAGGGTGGGAATTACCAGGGCCCAAAAGAGAAAAATCACCGCCGGGCCGGCAAAAACGATGGCCACCGCGGTGGAGCGGATCTTGCGGGGCATGGATGATGCTACCGCATTGAGGACGTAGTAGAGGAGGGCCACCGACCCCAGGCCCCAGAGAACCGCAAAGAGGGTCATCAGAACCTTCATGCCCTGCATGCTCTGCAGGAGAGTGAATCCGCCGAAAAGTACCGCCACCGCCAGGATTACCAGGGCGGCAAGGGTGAGGGGGCGCCGAGGAGAGTCTATGTCCTGGCTCATATTGGCCTCCTTTTGTTAGTACTGTTTGTTTAAGGTTGACAGAGAGCGAAGGAAGAGGCGGCGTTGCCGCCTCTTCCTTCGTTTATTTCGCTTTGTTCTGCCCTTGATACAACATCTCTTG
>CAYYNJ010000030.1:0-5527 GCA_964472775.1 uncultured Spirochaetaceae bacterium | reverse complement strand
GAGGAGAGTCTATGTCCTGGCTCATATTTGCCTCCTTTTATTAGTACTGATTTATTAAGGTTTACAGATAGCGGAGAAAGAAGCGGCGGGGCCGCTTCTTTCTCCGGTTTGTTTTAAATAGATCCCGGCGTTAAAATCACTTGGGCCAGGAGTTATCAATGGCGGTGAGAGCCTCGTCCAGGGTCTTGGATCCTGAAACGTAGGCGGTCATTTCTTTCCAGAAGGAACCGGCCCCCACGGCGCCGGGCATCAGGTCGGAACCGTCAAACCGCACGCTGGTGGCGTTCTGGATTACTTCGGCCACTTTCCGGTCCACCTCGTTGGTGTACCAGGAGAGCTGGGAGTCTTTGTGGGGAGAGATGGCCCCGCCCGCTTTCACCCAGCCTTCCACGGAAGCGCCGGTGGCAAAGTACTGCATCACCATCCGTACTTCGGGACGGTCGTTGAACATGGCGTAGATGTCTCCCGCCACCAGCACGGGCCGCCCGTAGGAGGGGTCAACGCTGGGAAGGTAGAAGAAATCGTAATCGGTTCCGGCTTTCAGGTTGTCGGGGAAGAAGGTGGTGATAAAGTTACCCTGCTTGTGAAGCCAGGCTTTGGGGGGATTCTCGAACATCACCTTGGGGGCGTCGCCGAAACTGGTGGTGGCGATGCTTCTGCGGCCGCCGTAGACCATGCCGTCGGCGAACCAGATTTTCGCCACGGTTTCGATGGCTTTGCGTACTTCGGGGGAATTGAATTTCAGTTCTCCCGCCACCCATCTGTCGTAGTTTTCCAGGCTGGTGGTGCGGAGCATCATCTCTTCCACCCAGTCGGTCATGGCCCAGCCGGTGGCGGCACCGGATTCGATACCCACCGCCCAGGGGCTGTCGCCGTCGGAGAGGATCATGTTCTGGAGGGCTACCAGTTCTTCCCAGGTTTCGGGAACTTCATAACCGGCGGCATCGAAGGCCTTCTTGTTGTACCAGACCAGGGATTTACCGTTGACCCGGCCCCAGAGACCGGCCATGATTTCCCCTTCCGGGGCTTCCATGGTGGCCATGTCGAGCCAGCTCTGGATGTAGTTGGACTTAACCTTGTTCATGTCCAGAACCTTGTTCAGGTCGATGACGTAGCCCTTCTCCACGAAGTTTTTCAGGAGGCCGGGCTGGGGGAAGTCGACGATGTCCGGGGGATTTCCGCCCTCGATGCTGATGCCGATGGAGGCTTCAAATTCTTTGGAACCTTCATACTGGATGTCGATACCGGTGAGTTCCTCGAAGGATTTGACCGATTCGTCGAACTTGATGGCGTCGTTGTCGGTGAAGGGTCCTGCCATGGTGACCACCTTGCCTCTCACCTCTGCGTAGGGATCATCCGCCGCCGGGGCGGTTGAGGCGGGTTTGTCCTGCTGTCCTCCCGCAAAAGCGAAGGATCCGATCAGCAGTAGCACGATGGCAGTTAATACTGTTTTCTTCATACTCTACTCCTTTTTTTTTATCGGCCCCAGGGGCCGAGGATTACTAAATCAGGTGGAGGCTCTCTCCACCAGGGTGACCTGTAGGTTAATTTTCTGGATGGCCCCGGCGCCGCCGGAAATTCTCTCCAGCAGGAGCCGGGCGGCGGCCCTTCCCGAATCTCCCAGATGCTGGGAAATGGTAGAAAGGTCCATCCAGTCCGCCGACTCAATATCGTCAAAACCAAGAACCGCCAAGTCTTCGGGTACCCGGATGTTCCTGTCCCGGGCGGCCTTGAGAACCCCCACGGCCTGCAGATCCGACATGGCGAAAACCGCCCTCACCGCCGGCCGACTGTCCAGAAAGTTCCCGAAGACCTTCCGGGCATCCTCCACGGTGGTATCCGACTCAAGGATCAGCTTCTCAGGAAGTTTATACCCTCCCCGGGAGAGGGCTTCCTGAAATCCCTGCAACCGCATTTCCGAAGGGTGCCAGCTGTAGGAGATGTCCCGGTTTTTATCCGCCAGATACGCACAGGGCAGGTAGTTTTTACGAAGGAAAAGTTCCCCCGCCATCTGACCTCCCCGGTGATCATCCGCCAGAACCCGGGAGTAATTTTCATCATCCGATTCGATCATCACCACATGGAGCCCCGAGGCTTTTAAGATCCGGTGTTGTTCGGAGGTGAGCTGTACCGACATTAAAACCAGCCCGTCAATCCGCCGGGTGAAGGGCACCGAAGTAAGGTATTCATCAAGCTGATCGGGACCTTCGATGGTGTAAACCACCACTTCATAGTTCCGCTTTCGCAGAGGGGGAATCATCCCCCGGAGTCTCTCCACGAAGGAGGGGGCGGGAAAGAAGGGAGTCAGGACCCCGATGCGTCCCACCGCCCGGTTGGCCCTGGTACCGGCATTTCCCTGGGGGACGTAGTCCAGTTTTTCCATGGCCTTGGCAATCCGGGACCCCGTGGCTTCCTTGACGTTGTCGGAGCTGTTGAGAAAACGGGATACCGTGGTGATGCTCACCCCCGCTGCGGCGGCCACATCGTAGATGGTGGCCCGGGTTTCCAGGGCCATCAAAAGTTATCCCTCATGAAGATTTTTAATGAAAGTACTTTCATCACATTGATAGAATAAACCCCCATGTGTGGGTCTGTCAAATTAATACTGGGGGAAATAGGCGAAAATAGCGGCTATATCGGGATATTTTTAGAAAATATCCCTTTCAATGTCGGATAAACCCTCTGTATTGTCTGAAAGCTCTTTCATAGAATATCGGCCAACCGGCCGAATCATGATGAAAGGGCCTGGTGGGTTTCCTTGAGCTGGGCGATGATGGGAATGTGCTGGGGACATTTGGGTTCACATTCCCCGCACTCCACACAGGCCGAGGCGGGCTCTCCCTTCATCCACTCCACGGTGCCAATTTTGCCGTACTCGGTCTTGGCATGGTCGGTGAGGCCGTAGACCCTGTGATGGTTCATGAGGCTGAAGTTCAGGGGGATGTTTACCCCGTGGGGGCAGGGCATGCAGTAGTTGCAGCCGGTGCAGTAAAGATCTGCCAACTTTTTATTTTCATCCAAGGACAGGCTGATCTGGTCCAGTTCACGGGGGCTGAGTTTTTCCGACCGGCCGGCGGTGGCGCAGTTTTCTTCCACCATGGCCAGGGAACTCATTCCCGAGAGGGCGCAGTCCACCCCGGGGTGGGAGAGGACGAACCGCAGGGCCAGTTCGGGATTGGAGGCCCGTTGGGTCTTCAGGAGCCCCTGGATCACCTCGGAAGGATACCCGAGCCGGCCGCCCCCCACGGGACCCATGATAATCACCCCCAGACCCTGCTCGGCGGCATGGCGGATTCCTTCTTCGTTGCTCCGGTCCAGCAGGTTGTACTGGCAGAGGACCGTCTCGAAAACTCCCGTATCGATCAGCTTGATCATGTTTTCCGGGTCATCGTGGAAACTGAAGGAGAGGTGGCGGATCAGGCCCTGGTCCAGGGCTTTCCGGGCCGCCTCCAGGGGGCCGTCTTTGACATCGATGGATTCGGTAAAGTCTTTCCAGCCGATTCCCCACATGTGGTAAAAATCGATGAATCCGGTGTCCAGGTTGGTCAGGGATGTTTCCAGTCTTTTAAGAAAATCGTCCCCCGAGCTGTTTTCGATGGGATTCTTGGTGCTTAGGTATACCTGGTCCCGGCGGCCCTTCAGGGCCTCCCCCACGATGATTTCGCTTTCTTTTTCACAATAATAGGGGGCGGTATCCACGTAATTTCCCCCCAGCTCCAGGTAGCGGTGGATCATACGGATGCTCTCTTCCCGGTCAAACCGCTCGTTTCCCCCGGCGTTGACCGTGGGTAGACGCATGGCGCCAAATCCCAGGACAGATAGTTCCACGCCGGTTTTTCCTAAAGTTCTGTAACGCATCATTCCCCCCCATTATGATCTATCTTCTAAGCATAATCGCATTGAGCCGGCGATGCAACCAGAGAGTCCGCCGGCCGAGTGTTTTGACAAAGCGGAGAGGGCGGTGTAAGCTTGCCGGGGTTAGGGAGGGAACGAACATAACGGCTTATGGTCAACGGGGCGGCGGGGAAATCTCCCGGCGTCATGAAATACTGATTAACCTCCTCTTTATCGGTTTATGGTACCTGGTGGTGCTGGGCCTTTTCCATCAGACCGAGGGTGTTCCCGCCCCCTGGAGGAGCCCGGGGTACATCCTCATTATCGTGTCGGCCCTGGTTTCCCTGTTTCTTCCCCTGGGGGAGGGCCGTTCCTTTGCCGCGGTGCTGCTGATTTTTAAAACCATCCTCCTGGTTCTTATTATTTATCCCCTGGGAGACAATCTCTACCTGAGAATACTGCTGCAGATCCCTTTGCTGGTAGAGGTTGTTCTCTATCTTCCCCTGCCTTGGGGGCCCGGCAGCGCGGTGTTCATCCTGCTGACCGTCCTTTTCCCCCGATCTCCCGTATCAGCCTGGGGTGAAATTTTACCCGGTATTCCCGTCTGGGAGAGGAGCTTTGCCCTGCTGGTTCAGGGGGTCATCGTGATATTTCTCTCCCGGTACCGGTATCAGTCCGTGGAAAGCTACAGGAAGAGGGAGCAGGGGGAGCTGCTCAACCGGGCCCTTCAGAAGGTGATCGATACCAATATGAATTACCAAACCTACGCCTCGTCGGTGAGAGAGAAGACCCTGGAGGAAGAACGGAAGAGGGTTTCCCGGGAACTTCATGACATCATAGGCTACACCCTGACAAACCAGCTGATGATCGTCCAGGCGGCCCGGGCCTTTAAACAGGAAGACCGGTCGCAGCTGAATAAGCTCCTGGAAAAAGCCGAGACAAACCTAAGGGAAAGCCTTGAGGATGCCCGGGGAGCTCTTCGCCAGCTCCGGGCCCAGCCCCTGACCGAGACCCATGGTCTGAAGCTTTTTATTAAGCTTGTAAATACTTTCAGCGAAATAACCGGGATAAAGGTGGATCTGGAATTGGCCACCCTGGCGGATGATTTGACGTACCAGGAAGAAAAGACCCTCTACCGGGTCATCCAGGAAGGGATGACCAATGCCTTCCGTCACGGTCAAGCCGACACCATCCGTATCATTCTTTGCGCAGTGCCCGGATTTTATGAGTGTGTGATCCGGGATAACGGACGCGGAGCCGCCAAGGTAGAGGAGGGAATCGGACTGAAGGGGATGAGAGAGATGGGCGAGTCCCTGGGGGGTACCTTGACCGCCCGGTCCTCCAAAGACGGCTTTACCCTGAGATGCCGGCTTCCCCGGGAGGGACAGGATGATTAGGCTGTTGATTGCGGATGATCAGAATCTTTTTTCCGAGAGCCTGAAAATGGTTATCGAGAACAGCAGGGAAGACATGAAGGTGGTGGCTATGGCGGCCAACGGAGAAGAGGTTCTTTCCCTTCTGAAAGAGACCCGTGTGGATATCATCCTTATGGTTATTCAGGTGCTGTATACACGCAAACAACTGATGTTGAATCGGAGGTAAATGGATTAATGACATATGACAGAAAAATAATTATCACGGTCATGGAGTTCCGGTAGCCCTGGAGCGTGTTGATGCAGACCTTTGAGAGGCC
>CAYYNJ010000029.1:4718-15143 GCA_964472775.1 uncultured Spirochaetaceae bacterium | reverse complement strand
ATGATCAGTTCCGCCACTGCGGAACCCACCAAACCTTCGGTCCGGGTTACGGTTATATTGAGCGCTTTTGCCGCCGCCATATCGATACTATCGACCCCCGCCCCCCGGCGGGCGATTATTTTCAGGTTTGGCAGATTTTTCAGCATATAGCCTGAATAAGGTTCCACTCCGGCGATGACCGCTTCGGCATCCCGGCCGGCGCGGATCAGGTCTTCGGGGGACGACTGGAGTGCATCGGCATATTCCTGTACCAGAAACCCCGCGGCCTCCAGCATTCCGACGGCCTGCCTGTCCAGGTTGGAGAAATTTCTTGCGGTTACTAAAACCTTTTTCATCTTGCCACAACTCCCGGTGGTTAGGTTGGGCCGTTCACAACGGCAGTAAAAAACGGGCCGATGTCCCTTTAGTAAGGATCGACAGCCTCTCAGCCTTTGAAAACTATATGTCAGTTCAAGAAATCGAAGACACCATCCCGGTTTTGGTAGAAACCGCCCGAAAAATTTCCTATATGGCGGGTTTTCATGGCGGCTTTATGTAGAAGGCTCCTTCACCGTGAATCAAGAGAGGGCCGTTCAAAGGTTTCGGAAAGGTAATAATAAAAGGGAGTATCGAAGGGGTCAGAACAATGAAAAACAGCGGGTCTCAGTCAGATAAATTGAGACAACAGCTTAGAGGCACCGCCCCGCAATTCAGCTTTATCCTCGATTCTGATCCTCTCCCCTTTTTCTCCAAAACCCTCAAACAAAATCCCTTACCTCCGGCTACTTAACAGTCCCGGGAGCCTCTTTTCCGGTATCTCCCATGACTCTCTCCACAATCAGCCCCATCACCAGCGCCGCAAGAATGGTAAGCCCGAACCGGACGGCCATAAATTCCAGTCCCATGAACTGCAGTTCCACCAGCTCCTGGGGCAGTTTCACACAGGCCCAGGCGGTGAGGAAAATGATGATGTTGGCGTACCGGGCCCCCATCTTCCGCATGGCCGCCGCCAGGGGGAAGGCCACGTAAAGGGGGCCCGTGGGCAGAGCACCCAGAATAAAGGAGAGTAAAATCCCCTTGAAACCCGAGGCGTGGCCCAGGTAGTCGGTCACCACTTTTTTGGAAACAAAGACCGAGAAGAGGCCGATAAGGATGACCATGGCCGGAAGGATGGTGACCATCTCGATGAGAAACCGCCGGGATGTATCAAAAACCCGTTCCCGGTTTTCGGGATACAAGATAACCAGGACGCCTGCCGCCGCCGCGGCCAAAATGAGAACCGCCAGGGTCTTGATGCTCACAATTTTTTTGGGGGGATTGTTTGGCGGGGTCATTCCGCCTTCTTTCATTTGAGGATTCTTGTTCATAAGAGGGCTCCCATGGTCAGGGCGATGGCCAGGGCAAAAAGAAACCCCAGACCGTTGCGTAAAACCGTAAATTTCAGGCCCATCTCCCGGGCCTCCAGAGGAAAGGTAACCGCCCCTATCATGGTGAGGCTGGTGATGAACCCGGCCACCGTTCCCACCGCAGCTCCGCTTTCCAGGAGGGAAGCGGCCAGGGGAAAGGCCATGATGGCGGGGATATGCATGAGAGAGCCGATCAGCATGGCGGTAAGGATACCGGCCCATCCGCTCTCTTCACCCACAAGATTCTGGATAACCTGGGGGGTAACAAACCCCAAAAGAATACCTATCAGCACGACAATGATGAGAACCATGGGCAGCATGCCGAAAAAAGATCGGAAGGCAACCCGAAGGGCCTGCTTCGCCTTTTTTCGGTCCTTGGTAAAAGCCAGCACCAGGGCGATGAGGGCGATGAGATTGACACTGAGGGTGGCCATGTTCATTCCGTTTTTTCTCCTTTGGGGGTTCGGGCATCAAGATTATGGTATTTCCTGAGAAAGAGGTTGAGGGCATCCACGCGACGGCTTAAAAAGTGAGACCACTGTTCCAGGTAGCCTTCTCCCTCGGGGGTAATTGCGTAGACCTTGCGGGAGGGCCCTCCTTCGCCTTGAACCGTCCGGGACGAGAGATAGTTTTCTTTTTCCAGGTTCCGAAGCATCCTGTAGATCACCGCCCTGTCGGGAATCAGTTCCCCCGGTAGTTCGGCGGTAAGAACCCGGTACAGTTCATAGCCGTGGCAAGGGTTTTCCCAGACATCCAGAAGTACCATGGCCTGTAGAAGCCCGTGGATTCTCGGTTCTTCCCCCCGGTGGCAGGGAAGACAGCCGTTACTGATAATTTTTTCCTGAGGCAATACATCATCCTCCATTAGTGACATTATATCACTACTGACACACTGTCAATACAAAGAAGTTGAAACAGCGCCTCCCCGCCCCGGTCAATTTTCTTGACGCCACCCCCCAGAAGTGATAACGTGGGGATACGGCGGACTGCGCCGAAATCACAAGCTTAAGGTAACAGATGTATGGAATTAGGACTCAGACGGTATAAAGAGATCTACATTATTGATGTGAAGGGCGACTTGGATCTCTACAACGCCCATGAGCTCAAAGATATCGTCAACAAATTGATCAGTAAAAACATAGAAAAACTAGTTATCAATCTTGAGAATGTTGAGTATATCGACAGCAGCGGTGTGGGAGCCCTGATTCACATTTTTACTTCCATGAGAAAATTGGGGGCCCAGTTGAAAATCGCCCGGGTTCACGGATCGGTGGCCAAGGTTATTACCCTCACCAAGTTAATGGGCGACTTCCCCATTGTGGATAACATCAATGTGGCGATCCATCAGCTGAGCCAATCGGAAGGGGTATAGGATGAGTAATAAAGAGATTATCATTGACGGAAATCACCCGTTATTAGACCGTACCGGCATGTGGTATAAGGAATTTCCCACCGACTTTCGACAGGTTCGGTTTTTCTCCATGCTGGTGGTTCAGAAAGCCCCGGCGGAGATTAAAGAGATCAACCTGCTGGAACAGCAGATTTCCGAACTGATTAAGAACGCCGTTCGTCACGGCAATAAGAAAGACCCTTCCAAAAAGGTGAGGGTCTGGGCTTCTTTTAGTCAGTCCCACGCCCGGGTTATTGTCGAAGATGAGGGAGAAGGATTCAAGCAGGTAGAGCGGTGGAACGAGTTTAACCGGAAAAGGAACCAGTGTTTTGAATCCCACGATTTTGAAGAAATCGAGAAATACTTCTCTTACCGGACCGAAGACAGTACCGACGATGACGGAGGGAACGCCCTCTTTGCCGCCGTGGAATACTGGGACGGCGGAGTGGTTTTTAACGACAAAAAGAACGCCGTGGCGGTCTATAAGGAATTCAATGAGAAAAAACGGCCAGGGATGGACATCGCCGACGTATAGTCTATGACAAGAGAAGAACGCGCCCCCATCATTGTACTCCCCTTCGAGGCGATATTAACCGAAGAGGGGGAGTATTTTTTTAACCGCCACAACGACAGCCTCAAATACCTCCGGGGACCCCATCCCAAGGACTCTTCTCAGATCAGCCCCGCCTCCTATTCGGCCAAGCTGCTCCAAAGACTCATCGTGGCGGGGTACATTTCTCAAATCGAAGTGACCCGGACAAACTTTAACTCCAAGCGGGGAGAGCTCATGGACCTGGCAAAGCTGGTGTCCTACGGCCTTTTAAGGCGCAGTTATAACACCAAGCTTGTTGTTCTCTTAAACCAGTCGTCCATGGTATCCCATTGGAACCGGAAGAATCCTTCCAAAGCGATTAATAAGAGCGCCATCCTCCCGCCCCCCCATGTAAACCAACCCTTGAGAGATAACGAGACTCTCCAGGCGGTGATGAGGGCGGTGATCGACGAAATTTTCTCCTACTACGACCACGAACTGAATGATCTGCCCATGGAAGAAAGGCGGATGCTTCAATACAAAGCCGAAGACTTCCTCAGTCAGGTTAACCCCCTCATCTGGGCCCTGACGGTTTCAGAGGGCAACAGGTTCGGCGTGGCGGGCACGGCGGGGGATTTACGGGAAACGGTCTGGGAGTATCTTCAAAAAACGAATATCGCCGACTACCTGAGCCTGTTAATACTGGAGTTGGCGTCTTTGGCGGAAAAAAGTCTCATGCAGATGGCCGTCTCCACCTACCTGAAAGGGAAGGTGGATCTGGACTACTTCATCAAAAACAGGGCGGGCCGCACCAAGGTGCTGGAAAGCCTTCAGGCCCATAACGACACGGCATCCCTGATCTGGAAGCTTCAGGGACGCAGCGCCGCGGTAAACGACTCCCAGCCCTTTCATTTTGTGGTGGCCAACCGCACCTCCGAGGCGGAATCGGCCTTGGAAGATCTGGAAGGAAAGAAACACATCACCACCCGGGGGAAAAGCCTCATCGAATTCTACGAGGAACAAAAGGGAGGAGACCAGGAGCTCGGCCTGTTCTACCTCTCCTACCTGCAGGAGGAATGCCGGAAACAAGGCACCATGTTCAACAGCTATGCCAGCCAGCTCTCTCAACAGGCCCTTTCCCTCATGACCCTGTCGGTGCGGTTCTAGGTTATCTTCATCACCACCATGGTCTGATCGTCGTGCTGCTCCATTCCTGCGGCGAAGTTGTCCAGGTCGGACTGAACCGACTGGGCGATGTCCCGGGCGCTCTTATCGGCGGCTTGCTTGATGCGGCTTCTTAGGCCGCTAGAACCGTATTCCCGCCCGTCGCTGGAACGGGCCTCGGGGATGCCGTCGGTGTACAGCACCATCACATCACCCTTTTCGGCGGTAAAGCTCTTCTCCTGGTAGACTTCGCTCCGCTCCACCCCGATGGGAAGCCCCGGGGTATCCACTTCAATAAAGGATTTTTCTCCCGGCCTGTAGATAAGCAGGGGAGGATGGGCGGCGTTTGCGTAGGTGACGGTTCGGGTGGGTTCGTCGTAGCTCAGGATACTTAAGGTGGCGAAGTGTTCGGTCCCTACCCTGCCGATGATACCCCTATTCAAAAAGGTCAGCAGTTTTCCCGGAGTCCGCTGGGCGTTGGCCACCAGCCTGATGATGGTACGAATCATCACCATCAGCAGGGAGGCGGGAACCCCCTTGCCTACCACGTCGCAAATAACCACCCCCACCTTTCCTTTATCCATCTCAAACCCATCGTAGTAGTCGCCGCTGATTCCCCGGGCGGCCCGGCTGAACGCCGCAATCTGGGCGGAGGCTAACCCCGGCATGGCCCGGGGCAGAAGCCCCTTCTGGATATCCGCGGCGATGGAAATCTCCCGGTGCATCTCCCTTTTTTCGATGAGCTCGCTGGTGTTGTAGTGGTTATCAATGGTCAGGGCGGCATAGTCGGCAAAAGTCTGCATGTGAGTAAAATCCAGGTCGGTAAAAGCGCCTTCCCGAGGCTTTTTACTGATGACGATGGCCCCCAGAACCCGGTGGGAAATCATCAGGGGAGCCACGATGGTCGATCCTGTCTGAAAGGGTCCTTCCCGGGAAGCGCCGTAATCCATGGTTCCGTCTTCTTCTTTCAAGGGGGAACGCAGGAAGATGGTGCGGGCTTCCTGGACGGCTTTTCCCACGATGTTCTCTCCCATCGGAATGGGGTAATCCCGGACAAACAGTTCTAGCTCTTCCAGAGACTCTCCCGCCTCGGGGGGCAGGGGAAAGGGAGGAATGTAAAAACCGGAGAAGGCGTGGGGCACCAGCTGCTGTTCTTCACTGTCGAGAAGATAGATGGCGGCACCGGTGGCCTCGGTGTTTTCCACCGCCGAATTGGTAATAATTGACAAGGTTTCATCCAGGTCAGGCCCTTTTTCCAGACTGGTAGCCACGGTAAGCATGAAATTCAAAACTGAGTTCATCTTTTCCTGGAGCTGTATTTTAAGGGCCGTATAACTCATGGAGAGTTCTTCAAACTCATCTCCGGACCGAATATCCAATTCTGAAGAAAAATCTCCGTTGGCGATGCTCCGCATGGCCACCTCGAACTGACGGATGTGGTTCACCAGACCGTGGGAAAAACGGTAGGTGATGTACAGGGAAAGGACCAGCGAGAAGAGTGCCAAAGCCGTTCCTAACCCCCAGGCGTTCTGAATGTTTCCGTCAAGTTGTTTCTGGATGCTGTTGCTCAGGTCGGTAAAATCGGTGATGAACACCTTGGTTTCATCGTTGATCCTGCCCACATAGTTCCGCAGGGTAATAAGATCCCCCAGGGCCTTCCGCACCCCCGGCTGATTAGAAGACTGAAACCGCTGAAGCATCAGGAGGTAGCTGTCGTTATCCATCCTGACCTCGCCGGTACTGCCGAGAATCGAAGTCAGATGGTCGATGGCGGGGACGTAGTACCACTGATGAATCTGATTCCAGAAGCCCCACAGTTCTTTCAGTTTTTGAATTTGGTTGTTGGTAAGCCCGCCGGACTCACCGGTGAGGGCCAGGGCTTCAAACCCCGCGGAAAACTGGTTAATGGAAAAAACCCATTCGGTCTGAAGAACCCCCAGGACCTGCTGCTTCATCAAAAGGTTACGGGTTTCAGATTCCCTCACCTCAAGAGAAGAATAAAAGCCCGCGGCCTGCTCCTGGAATTCCCGTTGCTTATCGATGATGCTAAAAAAAAGTATAAAAATACCCAGTGAAACCAGCAGCCCCGCCAGAAGTTGAACTACCATCAGGGTCAGTTTTGTCCGTATTCTCATGTTGAAATCCTGTTAATACCTTGAAATATGCTGCGAAACCCATATTACCATGGTTGAACCCATTTTACCACAACCACTATAATGTGAATTTTTTGAACCAATCCGTCGATAACATTACTAGGAACACAATGGAGCTAAACACAACCACCGTCGAATACGCCATAGAAGCCAACAAGGTCCTCACCGTCACTTCCTACGTTTACCTGGGCCAGGAAAGGAGGATCATCGATATGATCCTCGCCCGGTATCTCAAAGAAGTGGGGCTTGACGACAACCTTAACAATATAAGCTACTGTATCCACGAGGCCGCCTGCAACGCCTATAAAGCCAACCTGAAACGGCTTTACTTTGACTTAAAAGAAATCAACATTCTCGATCCCCAGGACTACAACCGGGGGATGAGTTCTTTCCGGAGCGAAGTCCTCCAGCAGCCGAAACGCTTCAGCTTGAAGCATAAAGAGAAGGGGTACTACGTGAAGCTTCAGTTTCACATCGAAGATCCCCTCTTGAGAGTGGTGATCAGAAACAACGTCCACCTGACCCAGCAGGAGAAGAAACGCATCCGTGAAAAGATGCGGCTGGCCAAGGGTGCCTCCAATATGCTGGACGTGTATGCCCAGGCGGAAGATTACACCGAAGGGGCGGGGCTGGGAATCGTGATGCTCCACGTGATCCTTAAAAACCTGGGATTCAAGGGAGAACCGGTGCAGATCCATTCTACCAAACGGGAAACCATCTGCAGTCTCTGTCTGAATATCAGGGAACTGGAGGAACAACCCCAGAGCGGCCCGCTGATGACGGCGGGGAGCTGAGCCAGCTTTTAACCGGGCGGGGGTTCTTTAATCCCCAAGGATCAGTGAATTTCGCTCAAAGATATCTTTATCTGTCTGAGGAGATCTTCTTTTTTAACGGGTTTTTCAAGGTACCGGCTCTCTTCGATTCTTAAGGCCCGCTCTTTGAGTTTTTCCGAAGGATAGGCGGTAACAAAGATGATGGGGATCTTATTAAAAAGGCTGACGCGCTCCGCCGCATCGATGCCGTCGGTGAAACTTCTTAGATTGATATCCATGATAATAAGGTGGGGCTTGTGGAGCATCACCTCGGTGACAACCTTGTCTGCGGAGCTCACCGGCGAAGGAACGATATAGCCCTGTCCTTCAAGAAATTCCTGCATCTCCAGGGCGGCGATTCCTTCATCCTCAACAATCAATATTTTTCTATCCATAAAAGCACCCTCCCAGGAAAAAAACGAGATGTTTAACACTTATTGAGAAAAAATACTTTTAGGATGATCATGATTATAACACATATAAGAAAAAAATCGATGCCGGCCTTCTTTTAGGCGAGTTTTTTTACAGATCCTCCGTTACAATAGCCCCATGAAAGAAGCAAATATGCTGACAGGGTTATTCCGGGGAAGCCGGCGGCGCCCCTGGATGATCCTCTCGGCAGCCATTGGCATTCATATCGGCATCATCCTCGCCTGGGGAACCGATTTGGAGATATCGGGCAACTATTTTGTCATCCTGCCCCTGGTAGCGGCGGCATTCTCCTTTGGATTTAAAGGAGGAGTCATAGGAGGTTTTCTGGCCCTCCCCCTGAACCTGCTCCTTTTCCACATCATCGGTCATCCCGAGTACTCCCCGGCCAGCAAGTTCATCGCCGAATCTTCGGGAATCGTGGTAGGATCGGTCCTGGGTTATCTGGGAAACTACTATCATGCCTTGGAAATGGAGGTAGAACGCCGCCGGATGGCGGAAAAAGAGCTGGTCAAAACCTTGGAAGAGAAGGAACTCCTCCTCCATGAAATCCACCACAGGATTAAGAACAACCTGAACATCATCAACAGCTTGGTGCAGCTCCAGCTCAACCGGAGCGACAACGAAGAATTCATCGAAGAGGGAGAGAAGCTGATGAACCGGCTCCACTCCATTTCACTGGTCCACAATCAGCTCTATCATCAAGGGGAACCGGCCTGCACCTATCTGGTGGATTATCTTCCCGCCCTGGTGGACAACGTGGTTCACGGCTTAGATGAGGGAAGCATAAGGATTCTCTATCAAATGGATGCGCCCGGCAAGACCATCAACGCCGATCAGGCGGCGCCCTTGGGCCTTATTATCAATGAGGTGATCACCAACGCCATCAAACACGGGCTTTCCCGGGTGTCCTCCCCGGAAATACTAATTACCCTGAAAGAAGAAGACTCTTCGATAATTATAGAAATTTCCGACAACGCCTCTCCCTTCATCCCCGGAAACCGGGAGTATGCGGGGCTGGGGATCAAACTGATTTCCACCCTGACCCGGCAGCTCGGAGGAACCTATGAGTATCTGAACCGGGGAGGCACGGTCTTCCGGCTCTCTTTTCCCGGTTGATCCATGGATAGCCCTTCCCCCGGGGCAAGCCCCCCTAGGGGCGGGCCATTTTTCGATTATAGAATATTTGAAGCCCCACGGCGGCGGCGGTTTGGGTGAGCCAGTAAAGCACCGCCCCGGAAGGCATGTCGTACAGCACAAGAAAGATCATCACCGGCAGCAGAATCGACATGGCCCGCAGGGTCCCGAAGGTTTCCGGAGGGGGCTGCACCACCCGGGACTGAAGAAGGGTAACCGCCAAAACAAGAAGGGGCAGCAGCCTCACGTCCTTCCCGCCCGCCAGGGGCATCCCGGAAAGGGAAAACCAGCTATCGGGCCGGGAAAGGTCGGGAATCAGACCGGGTAAAAAGGCAGCACCCCGCAGGTCTAGATGAGTAAAAAAGAGTATGTACAGGAAAAGAAAGACCGGAAGGTGGAAGAGGAGGGTCCGGGTGGCCGGCCTGGGGGTGATTCCCCGGGCGGCGTAAAACTCCCCGATCTGGGCCAGGGCTTTTTTGCTATCACCGGGCCAGCGCTTTTTAATATCCGCCACCTCTTTGCGGTACAGCCGCATTTTCCCGTGGGCTTCCAAGGAGGGGCGCTTAAAAGCAAAGAGAGCCGCCTCCACCAGCAGGGCCAGCAGAATCACCGACAAACCGTAGTTACCGGTCGGCCTATGGAGCAGCATCAAAATGTGCCGCACCGCCTCGGTAAAAACCCGCCATAAACCCGCCGGCCCCGCGACGGTTCCTAATCCTGCACCGGAGAGCCCCCAGGGGTTATCCCCCTCCCTCTCGTAGGAAGAAAGAACCCCGAGGTCCTTGGGTCCCAGGAAGAGGTAGTAGGTGTCTGCCACCTCGGAAGGAGAATCCCCCGGGATCATCCGCTGAACCCCCAGGGACCGCCGTACCTCCAGGTCTTGCTGCGGCCGGGCATCCCAGGCCAGCCCCAGGGGCTCCCGGGGAAGAAGAATCAGGGACACGAAATACTTTCCCTCCACCCCTGCAAAAAGAGCGCCTTCTCCAGAGACCCTCGTTCCCGGTTCGGGAACCTTGAAATTCCGTTTCTCCCCGCCCTCATTCACCAGGAAGTGACGGTAATCGTATTTTCCATCCAGCTCACCGTAGGGGGGGCCGGTCTGCGGCCCCAGCCCCAGGGTGTAGAGCACCCCTCCAGGGGTGGCGGGAAGGGGCTGTTCGCCGGTAAGGCGGATTTCCACCTTGATCATGTAGTCATCAGGAGAGAAGGAGTAGGTTTTCTCCAGGTTCACCACCCCCCGGGCCGGTGATTCCAGGCTGGTCGAGAAAGTCAGAGACCGGGCGGTTCGGGTGACCCGAAACCCCCTCTCCAGAACCGGGGCATCCATCCCTCCCCACTTGAAAAAGAGAGGGGCCTCCGGTGAAGTGGGGGATGAGAGGATCATCTCGGCGTCACCGTATTCTTTTAGCGTAAGAGATGTCAA
>CAYYNJ010000029.1:4091-4708 GCA_964472775.1 uncultured Spirochaetaceae bacterium | reverse complement strand
GCCGGTTTTCCCATACCACCTCTTCTTCGGAAAAAGCGGCGGAAGGGGCCCTGTCCAGGGCGGCGGCGCCTTCGAATCCTGATGCCCCGGCAAGAACCGCGGCGTCTTCAAATGCCGGGGCGGGGAGAAAGTAGGTATTGTAGACCGCCACGGTTCCAAAGATGGCTGCCAGCGACAAAACCCCCGCCAGCAGAATATTTTTACGCACCCTAACCGCCGCAGAGGGTGTTTACCACCCGAATATCCATGCCGTCCTGAAAAAGAAAAGAATCTCGCTCTTCCTTGGGAACCGTATCACCGTTCACCCGGAGGATGACCGGAGATGGTGTATCCCAAATCTTTCAGTATTTCGGCGAAGGTCAAATCTTCCCGCCATTCCATGGATTTTCCGTTAACCCTAATCATGATGTTCCGCTCCTGTCCTCAAGGTAAAGGGGGAAGAAAAAAAGATCAATGGTTTTGTCGAATCCATGAAACTCCCCATTTTTACCGCCTTCTAACGCACCGCTGATTTCTCCCTGATTTTAAAAAACCGCCATTGCGCTCCCCCCGAAGCCGTTTATAATGAGTTCAGATTCTCCGAGCTCTATCCTACGGGTTTCGTATATTTAAGACCT
>CAYYNJ010000029.1:0-4081 GCA_964472775.1 uncultured Spirochaetaceae bacterium | reverse complement strand
AAAAAAGCCAAAGGGTGCTGCGGGAAACTGCGGCGCCTTCCATCCTCGAAAAGGAGAGCCCCCGACCCGGCCTGGCCCGGGCGGACACCCCCAAGGAGGTTAAGATGCCAATCAAACTCGATCACGCCAAGTGCACCGGCTGCAGGCTCTGTGAGCTCGCCTGCTCCGCCAGTCACGACGGAGCGTTCAATCCCCGTAAAGCACGGTTAAAAATCCACCACGATTATCATGACGAGGGGATTAAGATCAAATCAGACCGCTGTATCTTTTGTAAGAAGTGTGAAGACGCCTGCCCCGTGGGAGCCATCTCCAACAACGGCAAGTGGATGATTGTTGACCACACCAAGTGTATCGGCTGCGGCACCTGTGTGAGGACCTGCCCCACCAAGGTGATTTATTTGAACGAACAGAAAAAATCCATCATCTGTGATCTCTGCGAAGGAGATCCCCAGTGTATAAAATGGTGCCCCAAAGGGGTAATTTCTTTAGTGGGAGGGGCCAAATGAACAGTCTAATGGGTAAGCTTCTCTATGTAGACATGACCACCGGAAAAAGTACCGTTAAAGCGACTCCCCACGAGTGGATAGATAAATACGCCGGCCAGAAAGGCCTGGGGTCCCGGCTGCTAATGGAAGATGTCTCCCCCAATGTGGAGCCTTTCAGCCAGGACAACCGGATCGTTCTTTCCACCTCGGTGATGGCGGGAACCTGTGTTTCCTGTTCGGCTAAACTGGCCATGACGACAAAATCACCCTTGAGCGGCACCATCACCGACGGCTCCGTGGGGGGCCACATCGGGGCGGAACTGAAATTCTCCGGGTTTGACGCCGTTTCCATCGGGGGCCGGGCGGAAAATCTTTCCATCCTGGTAATTACCCCCGACGGGGTAGAGGTTCGGGACGCGAAAGAGCTGGCCGGCAAGGGCACCTTCGAAACCGAAGAAACGGTCAAAAAGATGATCGACCGGCCCCAAGCCAAGGTCTTGGCCATCGGTCCCGCCGGAGAGAACCTAGTTCTCTATTCCTGCGTCTCCTCCGAAAGATACCGCCAGTTGGGCCGGGGCGGCGTGGCCGCCGTAATGGGCAGCAAAAACCTGAAGGCCGTGGCCATCGAGGGCTGGCTGGATGTACAGGTACCGGATATTCAGAAACTGATGGAACTGGCCATGAAGGTTCATGTGGCCGACGAAGTTATTGCCGATACCAATGAAATTTACGACCTGGGTACCACCTGCCTGGTGGACTACTCTCAGGAATCGGGGCTCCTGCCCACCAACAACTTTCAACGGGGAACCTTCGACGACTATCAGAAGATCAACGGCGCCTCCTTCAAAGAGGTGAGAACCAACAAAAAAGGCTGTTTCAGCTGCGGTATCGCCTGCGGAAACTACGTGGTGGACGGAAAATCACGGGTGGAGGGGCCTGAATACGAGACCATCGTCCTGGGCGGTTCCTCCCTGGGCAACGGCAACCGGGCCCTGCTGATAGAATTCAACTCGGTCTGTGACGACCTGGGTCTGGACACCATCTCGGCAGGAGGAACCATCGCCTACATGATGGAAGCCACCGAAAAAGGCATCCACGATTTCGGCATCCGTTTCGGGGAAATGGATAAGGTTCTGGAATACCTTAAGCTGATCGCCCTGAAAGAGGGTGTCGGCGCCGAAGCATGCTACGGCTCCAAGAAACTGGCCGAAAAATACGGCGGGGAAGATTTCTCCATCCAGGTTAAGGGTCTGGAACTGCCCGGTTACGATCCCCGCGGCTCCTGGGCCATGGGAATCGCCTACGTCACCGCCCCCCGGGGGGGCTGCCACATGAGCGCCTATCCCATCGCCGAAGAGGCCTGGGGCGAATTAGACCCCTTCACCTTCGACGGCAAAGCCCAGCTGGTGGCAGAAATGCAGAACGCCCAGTTTGCCAAATTCAGCATGGGGGTCTGTGACTTCTGGCCCGTTTCCAGCGACACCCTGAGCCAGCTTTTTTCCGCCACCTACGGCGGGGACTGGGACGCCGCCACGGTGGACACCATGGGAGAAAGGGTGTTCAACCTTCAGAGGATGTTCAACATCATGGCCGGTTTCAGCCGGGCGGAAGACAAACTACCCGCCCGGTTCCACAAAGAACTTCTTCAGGTAGGCCCTCCCAAGGACAAAGCCTACACCAAGGAAGCCTTTGACGCCGCCATGGACGAGTACTACTCTTTCCGGGGCTGGGATGATCAGGGCCGCCCCACCATCGAGAAACTTGAAAGCCTGGGGATTGAAGAAAAGTTCATCGAAGAATACAAGAAGGCCCTGGCCTCATAGTCGATGCTTGGTAAATTACCGCCGGCGGGGAGAAATCCCCGCCTTTTTTTTGGGGGGGAGGGGGTCAGGGACGGGTGGAAAGGATCTCCTGAATCATCTGGTTCAGGGCGCCGCTGCTGAAGGGCTTTTTAAGAAACCCCGACAGCCCCTCCGCCTTGAGGCGGGTGATAACATCGTTGGGAGCATACCCCGAGGCCAGGATAACCCTAACCTGAGGATCCACTTCCCTCATGAGGGAAAAGGCCTCGCCCCCGCTCATTTCGGGCATAACCTGATCCATGATGACCAGGTCGATTTCGGCATGATCCCGGCGGAAAATCTCCACCGCTTCGCGGCCGTCTGAAGCGGTAATCACCTGATAGCCCATATCCTCAAGGATATTCCGGCCGGAGATACGGATGATTTCCTCATCATCCACCAATAGCAGGCGCCCTTCTCCGGAGGATCCCCCCTCCCATAGTTTCTCCCTGTCCGGCGATACTTCGGAAGAGGGCAGAAAGAGAGAGAAGCAGGTCCCCTTCCCCACTTCGCTCTCCACCGTCACCGCCCCCCGGTGATCTAACACCGCTCCGTAGACCGTGGCCAACCCTAGCCCCGTCCCCTTTCCCGGTTCTTTGGTGGAAAAAAACGGTTCAAAAACCCGGTTCAGGATGGCCTGATCGATGCCGGTTCCCGAATCTTTCACATCGATGCGGAGATAGACCCCCGGCACCAAGGCAAAGGGCGACTCTTCGCAATACCTCTGGTCAAGCAGGATGTTATCGGTAGAGATGGATAGTTCACCCCCGTTGGGCATGGCGTGGGAGGCGTTAATCCCCAAGTTTATCAGGGCGCTCTGCAGCTCCGTGGCATCCCCCAAAACCAGGGCCGTTTCGGCTCCGGGATGAACGGAAATTTTCACCTTTTTATCCATCGTCTGGGTCAGGATCGAAACGGTCTCTTCCAGGAGGGTATGAATATCCTGAGGGGTCAGTACGGGGTCCCTTTTTCGGCTGAAGGTAGAAAGTTTGGCGGTCAAGTCCGCCGCCCGGCGGGCCGCCTGGAGGATGAGGTCCACCATCTCCCGGGACCGGTCGTCCAGGCTGCGGCGGGGGGATTGAAGGACCTGGGCGGTATTGATGATGCCCGCCAGGACGTTGTTAAAATCATGGGCAATTCCCCCCGAAAGCTGTCCCAGGGCATCCATCTTGTAGCTGTGACGGAGCTGTTCCTCTATCTTCTTTCTGTGAGTGTCGTCGCTCAGCCTTCCCACCAGGGCCAGGGGGCTGCCGTTTTCATCCTTGATGAGATTGACCACCTGGTTCACCCAGAGCTCCTCGCCGGATTTATGAATCACCTTAAACTCGAAAGAATCCCCCCCTCCCCCCCGGAGAACCTCCGCCCGCCGTTCATCCAGCCACTCTTTCCAGTCGGGATGAATAACATCCCTAACGAAAAAAGGCTTAGCCATGATCTCCCCGGGACGGTATCCCAGGATTTCCAGGGAAGCGGGGCTGATATAATCGTAACGCCCCTCGGGAAGAAGCATACGGAAAATCATGTCCTTGGAATTTTCCGCCAGGAGGCGGAACTTACTCTCACTCTTTTTCAGCTTCTCCCTCTCTTCCAGGAGGGCCTTCTCAACCTCAATCTTTCCGGACTGCATCTTATTGGCCATCTTTGCCAGACTGCGGAGTTCTTTATATTTTATGCTTCCCTGATCCATGGCGATATCCCGGGTTACCGCCTTTTGAAAAAAATCGGAAAACTGGTGAAAATCGCGATGTAAACTAA
>CAYYNJ010000028.1:0-15216 GCA_964472775.1 uncultured Spirochaetaceae bacterium | reverse complement strand
GCGGTCTTCTCTCAGGAGCACGGCGTCTACGCCGGTGTTGAAAGGGTCATGGGCGGTTCGGTGGGCGGCAGCCTGAGATTTTAACCGAATCTTGTTCTTAATAAAAATGCGGGCCGCCTTTTACAAGGCGGCCCTTTTTTTAACCTCCCGGGGTCAGGTCCTCCGAAATCAAGATCACACAGGCGGCGTTTAGTGGGGCAGGGTCTGGGCATCCCGGTACCGGTGGAGGGAGGTAAAATTGTCCCTTCGGCCGAAGGCGATAATGTGATCACTGCCGCCGGAGTTGTTTAAGGGGAAGGCGGACAGGGGAATCCGTATTTCCAGAACCGTTTTATCCGTTTCTTCTGTCACCGCCACATCGACGTCGATGGTTTCGCTGATGGGGGAGTGGCGGTGCCCCTGGCCCCGGTCCACCGTGTAGGCCTGTTCCCCGTCATCCACATAACCCAGGATCATCAGGGTACCGTCCATCCTGAGGCCCCCGAAGCCCAAGGCCACCCATCCCTCGGTGGGGGCGTCGTAGGCGATGAACATCTGCCTGTTCTCTACCCGCCAGTGAAGGCGGCCTTCCTTAAGATCCCGACTGTGAGGGTATTCTCCCGCCCCGATTCTGCCGTCCACCTGGGCGGCGAGGGGGAAAAAAACGAGGAGAAACAGCAGGGCCGCTCCTCCTCTCAAGATGGAATTTCTTTTGTTCATATACTACCTCCCGAAATTAGGCAAGCCTATTTTTGGTAAAGGTAGTAAAGGCGAAGCTAAAGGTCAAGAGATTCTATCTCTAAAACCTCCTGCAGCATTTTCGGATCCAGCCGGTAGGGAGAACCGTGACCTTCGTAGAAGCCGTGCTCTCCCACAAGGTGGATGTGAAATTCGGTAAAGGTAATCTGTTTTCCGTTGTTCCGGTTCACCACGGTGACGTTGGTCTTGGGAATCAGTCCGGGGTCGCCGAAGGGGCAGGGTAGTTTCCCCCGGACCGATTGGACCATCACCTCGAAGTGGGGTTCCACATCGACATACTCTCCCAAGCCGGCCATGCCGGCGGTAAGAAAAAAGCGCATTCTCTCGGCGATGGAGGCGTGGGTCAGGCCCAGGCGCCGTACCGTTCCCTCGTCGGCCACCAGAATATCTCCCAGGGGCCGGGGATCGTGGCCGAGAAAACCGTCAAGGGTGATGACCCCGGGCCTCATATTAGCTTCCGCTGTTTTCAGCTGCGGGCTCTCTTTCATATATTCCTCCTAACCAAAGTTATCAAAGTAGATCTTCTCCTTGGGGATGCCCTTGGCGGTGAGTACCTTGATGCAGGCGTCGATCATCCCGGGGCTGCCGCAGAGATACCCTTCGCTCTTGGCTCCGTCTCCTTCGGCCATGTGCCGGTCCACCGCTTCGGTGACCCAGCCTGTTTCGCCGTCCCAGTCATCCCCCTCTTCGGGGTTCGAAAGAACCGGCACAAAGGTGAAGTTGGGCATTTTATCTTCCAGGGCTTTCATCTCGTCTAGGAGGAAGAGATCCTTCCGTCCCCGGGCGCCGAAGAAGTAGCGGACCCGCCGGGGGTTCTGCTTCTCCGCCATATCCATGAGGATCGATTTGATGGGAGCCATGCCCGAACCGCCGGCGATACAGATGATTTCCGCATCCGTGTCCCGCAGAAAAAAGTCTCCGTAGGGGCCGTTGAAGATAACCTCATCCCCCTCTTTCAGGTGATTGTGGACGTAGGTGGTACAGATGCCGTTGGGAACCAGCCGGATCTCCAGTTGGATGTGCTTGGTGTCGCTGGGGACGGAGGACATGGAATAGGCCCGGTAAACCGGTTCGTCGGTAAGTTCATAGGCGGGCACCTTGAACTGGATGAACTGTCCGGCGGTGTACTTGATTTCCTGGCCGTCCTGGAGTTCTAGGTTCACCTCTTTGATATCATGGGTCAGATCCCGGAGCTTCACCAGTTTCGTCCGGTATTCCTTAACGTTGAAGAGCTCTTCGGGAATTTCGATCTTGAAATCGTTCTTGACCTTGAGCTGACAGGAGAGGCGGATGTTTTCTTTCTGCTCTTCCTTGCTGATCCAGGGCAGTTCGGTGGGCAGATACTGGCCCGCCCCTTCGATGACCTTGACCTTGCAGAGACCGCAGGATCCCCGGCCGCCGCAGGCGGAGGGAATGAAGATTCCCTCTTCCATCAGGCTGCCCAGCAGGGGGCGGCCCCCCTTGACGATCAGTTCCTTATCGCCGTTGACGGTGATTTTGACCTCGCCGTAGTTGCCGATGGTGGCATCGGCGATGACCATCAGCAGGGCTAAAATCGAAGAGAGGGCGGTGATGGCGCCCACACTGATTATTAATGCGCTCATGGCTTCCCTCCTAGGAGATGTTGATCATGCCGGTGAATCCCATGAAGGCCAGGGCCATCATGCCGGTGATAATCAGGGTGATGCCTGCGCCTTCCAGTCCCTTGGGTACCCGGGCCTTGGCCAGTTTCTGTCGGATTCCCGCCATGGCCAGAATCGCCAGGGACCAGCCTATGCCGGAGCCGAAGCCGTAGGCGAAGGAGGCGGCCAGGCTGTACTCCCGGATCACCATGAAGAGGCTCACCCCCAGGATGGCGCAGTTTACCGTGATCAGGGGCAGGAAGATTCCCAGGGCGGCGTAGAGTCCCTCGGAGACCCGTTCGATGATCATCTCCACCAGCTGCACAAAGGCGGCGATGACAATGATGAAGACGATGAAGCGCAGGTATTCCAGCTTCAGGGGAATAAGAAGCTGATGGTAGACGATCCAGTTAAGCAGGGTGGTGGTGGCCATCACGAAGGTGACCGCCGCACCCAGGCCCAGAGAGGTCTTGAGCTCCTTCGAAACCGAAAGGAAGGAGCACATACCCAGGTAGTTCGTCAGGAGGATGTTGTTGGTAAAGATGGCGGCGAAGAAGATGGCCACCGGATAGATAGATTCGCTCATTTTTTCTCCTCCTCTTCCTTGAGGATAGATCCTTTCACCACCCAGATAAAGACCGCCAGCATGAAGAAGGCGCCGGGAGGCATGATCATGATGGCCCAGTTGGTCCACCAGTCGCCGAAGACGGTGAAGCCCCAGAGGGTCCCCGATCCGAGGAGGTCCCGGACGGCGGCGATGACGATCAATACGTAGGAGTAGCCGATTCCCGAAGCCAGTCCGTCGATGAGGCTGAGCCCCGGGGGGTTGCTCATGGCGAAGGCTTCGGCCCGACCCATGATGATGCAGTTGGTGATGATCAGTCCCACGTAGGGGCCCAGCTGTTTCCAGATGTCCGGATAGTAGGCCCGGAGTACGATATCCACCACGATAACGTAGGAGGCGATGATGAGGGTTTCCACCATCATCCTAATCCGGCTGGGAATGTATTTCCGCAGCAGAGATATGGTGAAGCTCGAAAGGGTGGTGGTAAAAAGGACCCCCAGGGTCATCACCACCGTGTTATCCAGGCGGTTGGTCACCGCCAGGGTGGAGCAGATGCCCAGGATCTGGGCAAAAACAGGGTTGTTTTTTCCCAGGGGCTCAAGAAAAACCTGTTTGACCTTGGCCATTAGTTTACCTCCTTGGCGGTAGCCGCCGCGGTGGCGACGGTATCGTTGATCATTCCCAGCACCGCCTGGGAGGTGCGGGTGGCGCCGGTGATGGCGTCCAGCTCGTTGGGGGCGGCGGCGGTCCCTTCAGGCACCATCACGAAGGGCCCTGTTTTTCCCCGAAACTGTTCTTTGAACCAGTCTTCGGTGATCCGGGCTCCCAGGCCGGGGGTTTCGTTCTGCTTGGTAAACTCCAGCCCCGTCATGGCCTGTCCCGCCGGGTCAAAACCCAAAACGGCGTTGATTTCGCCCCAGAGCCCCGCTCCGACGGTGAACAGTACCAGCCCCTGGGCCTGCCCCTGCTCATCCAATATCCGGTAGGCGGGGTATTCGGGGCCGTCAATTTCCTTGACCCGGCTCTGGTAAAGCTCCTCCAGTTCGTATCCGTCGTCGGGGGTTTCCAGGCCGGCGGCATAGAGGACCGCCCGTTTCAGGAAGAGGGTTTCGTTGAGAACCACCAGGTCTTCGGTGGAAAGGTAGAACCAGGACACCACGGAGATGAAGACCACGGTGATCACCGCCATAAAGAGGATGGGGTATATCCGGTCCTTAAAAAAGAGATTTTTTTTCTTCGGTTTTTCCACTTCGCTGCTCACGCGGCGCCCGCCTTTTTCTTCTTTTTGCTCTTCTGCAGGTCCTTGATGATGTGATCCGTCAGGGGGGCGAACATGTTGGAAATCAAAAGGGCGAAGGTAAACCCTTCAGGCCAGACCGAAAAGGTCCGGATCAGGCTGGTCAGGGCGCCGATGACGAAACCGTAGATCCAGCGGCCCGGACTGGTGGTCTGGGAGGCCGAAATGGGATCGGTGGCCATGAAGAAGATACCGAAAAGGACGCTTCCGGTGATCAACCCCGCCAGGGGATCCATGGGGGTGATGCCTCCCCAGAAGAAGGCGGACTGAAGAATCACAAAGCCCAGGAGTCCGCCGAAGACGATCTGGTAGGCGGCGGTCTTTTTAAATAGCAGGAACAGCCCCCCCGCCAGGATGAGCAGGGCGCTGGTTTCTCCGAAGGATCCCGCATGGTTCCCCAGGAAAAGCTGCAGTTTCGGCAGGATTTCTCCTTCGGTGATGAGCCGCATGGGGGTGGCCTTGGTCACCGCATCCAGGGCGCCGCCCCATTGGGCGAATCCCCCGGGGAAGCCTTGAAAGGCCGGGGTGAATCCCGAGGTCATGGGAACACCGAAGCTGATGTAGATGAAGGCCCGGGCCGAAACGGCGGGGTTGAAGACGTTCCGGCCGAATCCGCCGAAGACCATCTTGCCGAAGACCACGCCGAAGACGATACCCACCACGGCGATCCAGAGGGGTATGGTGGGGGGCAGGGAGAGGGCGTAGATGAAGGAGGTGACAAACACCGCCGAGGTCACCGGCTGCCCCAGCCGACGGGTAAAAAGATACTCGCTGAGTACTCCGGCGGCGTTAACCACCGCCAAGACAAGAAGAAACCGCCATCCGAAGAAATATACCGCCGCCACGCACAGGGGCGCCAAGGCGTATAAAACCTGGATCATCGGTTTCTGTTTCATGATAAAGGGTTTCTTTTTGGCACCCATCATTTACCTCCGCACAATTTTTTCACTTCCCGGGCCAGTTCCTGGCCCCGCTGCCGGGCCAGCTCGTGGATCTCTTCGGAAGCCCGGCCCTGCCACTCCACCGGTTCCATGAAGTCCCATTTGAGCTTTTCCGTCCGGGCGTCAAATTCTTTCTGGGCTCCCCCGGACCATCCGAAGGATCCGAACCGGAACACTTTCTTGTTAAAAACGTGTTTCCGTTCAAAGAGATCCAGCACGTAGGCCATGGGGGGGAACATCTTGTATTCATAGGTGGGCATGCCGCAGACTATTCCCGTGGACTTCCAGGCCGAAGCCAGGGCGTAGGAGGGGTCTTCGTTGGGCACCTGGTGGACGTGGACCGGTACGTTTTCCGACCGTATGCCCTGGATGACCGATTTGAGGATACTCTGGGTGTTGCCGTACATGCTTCCCCAGATCACCGTTATTTCCGGTTCCGCCGGACCCTTGGCATATTCGGCGTACTTGCGGTAACGCTCGATGATGGCGCCGGGATTCTCCCGCCAGATCAGGCCGTGGGAGGGGGCTATCACTTTGATTTCCAGGTCTTTCATACTGTCGATGGCCTTGGTGACAAAGGAAGAGAAGCTGGCCACAATGTTGGCATAGTAGCGGAGGGTTTCCTTCTCGTAAAACGCATGTTTTTCGTCGTCGATCTGATCGTCGAACACCGCATCTCCCAGGCAGCCGAAGGAACCGAAGGCATCGCAGGTAAAGAGAACCTGGGAGCTTTTTTCGTAGGTTACCATGGTTTCGGGCCAGTGAACGTTGGGAGCATCCACGAAAAGCAGTTCTTTGCCTTGGCCAAGATCCAAGGTGTCTCCCGTTTTCACCACCCGGACGTTTTCGGTAACTCCAAAAAATTCCTTCAGAATCGGTTCTGCCCGCTTGGATAAAATGATCTGGCAGCGGGGATTCCTATCGAGGAATCCGTTCATCCAACCCGTGTGATCCGGTTCCATGTGGTTCAGGATCAGATAGTCGATGGTGTCGAACTCCACGTTCAGGCGGTGCAGTTCCTTTTCCAAGGTGAGGGGCGCATCGTTCCAGTCCCGCATCAGGTCGATGAGGGCGGTTTTATCCCCCTGCACCAGATAGGAGTTCAGGGATACGCCGTCGGGGATGGGCCAGAGGCCTTCGAAAAGATCTCCATTCTGAATATTCGCACCAATGTGATAGATCCCTTCGGATATCATCACCGCTTTCATGGTTCCTCCTTCGTCTTATCTCCCCGGGGGTTTTCCCCTTCAGGGAGCTGTTTACATCTTAGTATGTTTCTCTAGGGTTGAAGCGCCGGTATGGGCTGTTTTTTTCAAAAACAAGGCTGTCCCCGGAAGGACAGCCTTAAATGTTACGACTCCCGCGCCCTATTCGGCGGGGGAGAAATCATCCTTGGACGCTCCGCACAGGGGGCATACCCAATCTTCGGGAAGATCCGCAAAAGCGGTTCCCGCGTCTACTCCGTTATCGGGATCGCCCTCTTCGGGATCGTAGACGTATCCGCATAAATCACAAACGTACTTACCCATAGTCTCTCCTATTTTGTCTCTCTAAACATCACCGGGCTGCTGCCCGGATTAGGGGCTTATGCTTTCCAGAGTCCGTGGATGTTGCAGTACTCACGGGCAGAAACTTTTTCGGCCTTAATACAGAAACTTGCCTTCGGTTCATCTCCGGGTTTCAGGTAGGCCCGGTAGGCTTTACCGTCGGCCAGCAGTTCTATCCATTGAATAAAATGTTCTTCCGTCATGGGGTGAAGGGTGCTTCCCACGGTTACCGAGTAGCCGTCGGCGGTTTTTTCAATCACGGGAACATGCTTCTCGGTGGCGGAATCGGCGGTTTTTTCATCCAGCAGATTCATGGGCTGACCGCAGCAAACTAATTCCCCGTCGCTGGCCTCCAGCATTTCTACGATGTTTCCGCAGATATCACACTTGTAGATTCCCTCTTTTACAGCTTTTTCCATATTTTTCTCCTTTTTTTCTGTATTGAATCGGTTTTACCAGTTTTCACCGAGAAGCTCGAAGTGGGCCCGGGGGTGCGCACAGGCGGGGCAAACCAGGGGAGCTTCGGTTCCCTCAAAGAGGTAGCCGCAGTTCCGGCAGCGCCATACCACCGGAGCATCTCGTTTAAAAACCTTTCCTTCTTTCACATTGGCCATGAGGTCAAGATACCTTTTTTCGTGTTGTCTTTCCGCCACGCAGACCGCATCAAACACATCGGCAATCTGGGTGAACCCTTCTTTCCGGGCGGTGGCGGCAAAGGCGGGGTAAAGGGTGGTCCATTCGTGGTTTTCTCCTCCCGCCGCTTCCTTCAGGTTGTCCATGGTGGAACCGATGACTCCCGCCGGAAAGGCGGCGCAGATTTCCACTTCTCCCCCTTCCAGAAATTTGAAGAATCTTTTGGCATGTTCTTTTTCCTGGTCGGCGGTTTCTGCAAATACGTCGGCGATCTGGACGTACCCTTCTTTTTTAGCCTGCCCGGAGAAATAGTTGTACCGATTCCTTGCCTGGGATTCCCCGGCAAATGCCATGAGCAGATTTTTTTCCGTTTCCGTACCTTTCAAGCTAGCCATACTGTTTCCTCGCTTCATAAATTTTAAAGCATTGTGCTTTTAGAGTGATAAAACTACGATAGATAAAATTATAAGAGGCTCCGGTTGAAAACACAAGGGCAAACATCTAAATTATCTTTGTAGTAATGGTTATCAATAGGCTAACATTCAATACAAATGTTGTCAACTTATTTTTAAACGGAAGGCTCCGATGAATCGGGTTGTTTTGCCGTGAGGGCCAGGGTCCCGATAAAGGAAGCGAGAACCTGAAGGGCCGGGGTGTTATTGCCGCCCTCGGGAATGATGAGGTCGGCGTAGGCCTTGGTGGGTTCGATAAATTCCATGTGCCCGGGGCGGACCACTTCCATGTACTGGGTGATTACCGAGTCCATGGTTCTTCCCCGTTCATCGATATCCCTTTGGAGCCTCCGGATGAAACGAATGTCATCGGGGGTATCCACAAAGAGTTTCAGATCCACCAGATCCCGCACCTTCTTTTCAAAGAGAATCATGATGCCTTCAAAGATAATTACCTTGGAAGGCTGGACCGTGATGGTTTCGTCCATCCGGCGGTGGTGAACAAAGTCATACTGGGGCATCTCGATGGGACGACCTTCCTTCAACTCCTTGAGATGGCTGTAGAGAAGATCCTTGTCGAAGGCGGAGGGGTGGTCAAAGTTGAAGCTGGTGATGTTGGTGTTGCTGACAAATTCGGCGGAGCGGTAGTAGTTATCCTGGGGAATGAAGACAAACTCGGGGACTATCTCGGCAATCCGCCTGACGATGGTGGTCTTTCCCGAACCGGATCCTCCGGTGATCCCTATGATCTTATTTCCCTTCCGCATGGGGCACCGCCTTTTGTCTGGTATTATGACTTTTATATCCAGGGAATTATAGACGAAATTTCCCGGGAGTGTCAAAACAATGCTTTTTCTTTGAGCCGGTGTACCAATCACCGGGGGAATTAAGTATACTTTTCGGGTATGAGCAGTCTCTATTATTCGAATATCAAAGACAGGTTGATTGAAAACGCCGTTTTCCACCCCCTCAGCGAGAAGAGCCGGGTTGTTGTCTTCAGCGATCTTCATATGGGAGACGGCCGAAGCCATGATGATTTTATCCGGAACAGTGATCTGTTTCTCACCATTCTAAAGGATTACTATTTCGACCGTGATTTTACCCTCATTCTTAACGGGGATGTGGAAGAGCTGCAGAAATTTCAGCTTCCCCGGGTTCAAAAAAGGTGGCGTGAGGTATACCTTCTCTTTGATCAGTTCCACCGGCAGGGCCGCCTGTTTAAGATTGCCGGGAATCACGACTTTAAACTTCTCACCTTTGCCCCCGCCGCCGAATTCAACTATCCTCTTCTCGAATCGGTGAGACTCGGCTACCGCGGGCAGGATCTTCTGGTTTTTCATGGTCATCAGATGTCGGCGGCCTATGAGCAATTTAACGCCTTCATCGGCGTTATGCTCCGATTTGTTGCCAACACCCTGAGAATCCGAAACCGCTCCACCGCTCATAGCAGCCTGAGGCGATGGAAGATTGAATCCAGAACCTACGATTTCTCCCGGAGTCATAAAATGATCTCCATCATCGGTCATACCCACCGCCCCCTCTTCGAATCCATGGCCAAAACCGATGTTCTGCGCTTCGAAATTGAAAATCTCTGCCGGCTCTACGCTTCGGGGGAGTTTCGGGGACATGCGGATGTGGAAAAAAGGATATACGAGCTGAAGGGTGAGCTGACGGAGATTTTGGAAAATGGTCAGGAGGAGGGGTTTGTCAGCCGGCTGTATTCTTCGAACTTCCTCATTCCCTGCCTCTTCAACTCAGGCAGCGTCATCGGCAAGAGGGGGGTCACCGGTATTGAGATTGAAGGGGATATGATTTCTCTGGTGCATTGGCAGCGCGATAATACCCCGGCCCGGTATTCTCAAAAAGGGGAAGACTTCCAGACCCCCCTGAAGGATGCTCCGGGGATTCAGAGGAGGGTCACCAAGCAGGATGATCTGCGTTATATCTTTTCCCGGATTCGTCTGCTGGGGTAATGACTCTTCCCTGGTGTTTCGGACCGTGGATAAAAATCCAAAGCAAGGTTTTCTCCTCGCCGTTCCGGGAGTAGGCGAAAACACGGCAAAGCGGTATAGTTGCCTGGCGGAGGGAAGAAAAATTGGCTCCTTCACCCTCATGATAAGGAGGGGGGGCGCCCGTTTTTCTTCAAAGGCTCATTTGAAAGCAAAGTTCTGTTAAATGAGCCTCAACTACCTTTGGGAGGATGAGATGCTGATTGGAAAAAATACGACTGTGAGTATCGACTACAGTTTAAACGATGAAAAGGGAAACCTGCTGGAAGATACCAAAGAATCGGGGCCAGTGGCCTACCTTCACGGAGCGGGGTTTATGATCCCTGCCTTGGAGGAAGCGCTGGAAGGAAAGAAAGAGGGGGTTGAACTTACCGTCAATCTCACCGCCGAGGAGGCCTACGGTCCCCGGGAGGAATCCTTGGTCTTAAAACTGCCCCGGAACGATTTTGAAGATGCCGATACCATCGAAGTGGGGGAACAGGTTCAAATCCACGATGGCGATGAGGGGGGTGTCATGACCGTGGTGGAGGTGGATGATGAATTGGTTACCCTGGATGGGAATCACCCCTTCGCCGGTTTGGGCCTTTCCTTTGCCATCGCCGTCAGGGGGGTCCGCGAAACCACCCAGGACGACATCGACGCGGTGAATCACCACCACCATCACCACGACTGCGGCTGCGGAGATGACTGTGGTTGTGAAGAAGGGGGATGCGGAGACCAAGGCTGCGGAGAAGAAGGCCATGGGCATAACCACGGCGGCGGATGCTGCGGAGGTCATTGATCACCATGGATTCGACCCGGGAGATTCTCCATCAGGTTAAGAATCACCTCGCCGTTTACTCAAGCCTTCTCCGGCTTATGCGCGCTTCCCTGGACGATCCGGGGGAGCGGGTTTTACTCGATAAGATGGAGGCGCTGTTTTCCGTTTTTACCCAGGTATACCAGAGGCTGCACCACGAAAGAACCCCCTCTCAAGGGGAGGGGGAAGGGACCGGAGCCTTAAAAGCCGCCCCCTACCTGCGGGACCTGGGAGAAGCGTTCCGGCTTCCCCCCTGGAATATTCCACTGGAGACGGATGTAAAATTAGCGGATCGGCGGATTTTGTCCCGGGACGCCGTGCCCCTGGGGCTGCTGTTCACACAGGTGCTGTTGTCTCTGGGAAGCGGCCGGGATGCTTCTGAACCGATGGAGCTATCCCTATCCCCGGAAGAGGGCGGGTGGCGTCTTGTCCTGAAGGGAGAGATGCCGGCTTTCTCTGAAGAAACCGACTTGATGGTCTCCGCCTTAGCCGCCCAACTCGGCGGAGGGGTGGAAGAATCCACCCCGGATACAGCGGTTTGGTCGGTTATGTTCCCCGGGCCGCTTTTTTTCCTGTGACCGATAAAATCGGAAAAGAAAAGCCCCTTAAAATCACTTAGCCCCGGCGAAACGCCTGATTTCTCTTTTGCCGGATGGTCTCCAGCCAGGGTTCGGGACCCACATAGCGGGGCCTCGGCCGCAGCAGGGTTTTAAGTTCTTCCGGATTCTTCAGCGGAGGGGGAGAGAAGAGCCCATGCCGGGTGACCTCTCGGGAAAAATCGACGATGTCTTCCAAAGGCGGCAGCACGATTTCCTCTTCCGGTTCATCGGAGCAGGAAAACAGCTCCAGCTGAGCCGTGGGGGCCGGGGCGTTTTTTTCCGGTCTGCCTGTTCCGCCGGAGGCTTTTCGGTGAAAGAGGGGCTGAACCTGGGGAGCCAGAAAGACGGCCCAAACCTGGGGGCTGTGATGGAGGGGCTGCCGCCGATCCATCGGGGCGAGGGTGAGGCCGAAGTTTGTCTCCAGCTCTTTTCGTATCAGCTGGAGAAGCTGAAAAAGGTCTTCTTCATCCACCAGACAGGAGACGGTGAGAAGCTGGCTTACCAGCCAAAGGTATTCCGCCGCTTCCTCCCGGGACAGGGAGCCTTCCCGGCTGCGGAAGAGAAGCGATAGAAGCCAGCACTTGATGCCCTCCTCCCGGTCTTCGGGGGTCAGGATCAGTGCCGAGAGTCTCATCACCTCCGCCGGAGGAAAAAGCCGTTTCAGATCCTCTAACAGCAGGGGATAATCAAAATCTTCGGTGTAAAATTTCTCTAGAATCCAGAGGGCCAGCCGGCGGGAAAGATCCCGGTTAAGTTCATCCAACTCCTTCAAGGCCAGGAGTGCAAATTCATGAAAATAATCTTCCCCCGCTTCAAGGCTGTCGTTTAACTGGATGACCAGGCTTTTCACAAAGCGCTGGTCCTCCGCCACCTGGTTGTAAAGTTGTTTTTCCGCTCCCCGGTATTCTTTACGTTTTTCCTTGGCCTCTTCGTTTCCGCAAAGGGCCAACAGCACCGGCTTGAGGAACCCGGGGGCACTGTCTGTTTCCAGGCGCTCTGTCAGCTTCTCGGCTTCCTTCAGGTTGCCCTGGTAAAGGTGTTCCATGGCATCGATGAGGCTGCACCAGGGCTGCAGGTCCGGGGTTTTGATAGTTTTCACCCCCCCGCGGCGGTCCACCATACCGTTGGTCAGGCTTTCGAAGGAGTCTCTTATGATACTGGCTTCCTCAGGGTCGGGTTTCCCTTCCCTTTCTCCCCGAAGAACCAGCTCTGCGGGAAGCAGGAAGGGCAAGTCAAACCTTACCCCCTGGGGGGCATAGTTATTGGTTAAAGAACTCAAGGATGTTTACCCTCATTGTTGTGTTGGTCAGGAAGATCAGGGTAGCGGGAAATCGGGATGGGTGTCAAGGAAAAACGAAGGTGCCCGGGAATAGATCTGTTTGACCCTTTTGGGTTATTTGCGTAGAATCTAGTCAATATGGAAAAAGAAAATCTCTGCGACCAAGTGTACCGACATGTTTACCGTCTCCTTTTTTCCGGAGAGCTCAAGGGGGGGGACCGGGTGCCCGAAGAGGGTATTGCCGAGCAGTTGGGTGTAAGCAGGACCCCCATCCGGGAAGCCCTGCGCCGCTTGGCCCAGGAAGGCTTGGTCACCATCTATCCCCGCCGGTACGCCGAGATAACCCGCTTTGACCGGGAATCTCTCGAAAAGCTGGGCCTCATTCGGATTGAGCTGCTCAGCTTGGCCGCCCGGCTGGCCATCTGGAAGGGCAGCAACCGTGACTTTGACGATCTCAGGGAGGCAGCGGAGCTATATGACCGGGCCGAACTGGCAGGGAATTTTCAAGACTGCATCAAGGCGGATGAAGCGTTCTACCGGGGTTTGGCCCGTATCGGCGGAAATGGCTATCTGCAGGACATTCTCAACCAGTTGAGCGGAAAGGTCCGGTTTGTCCAAATCTCCCGGGCTTTGGAGGGGGAGGGTTCCCCGGCGGCCCCGGCGGAGCATCAGGAAATTTTAGAGGGTCTTTCCGCCCGGGATGCCGGGGCGGTACGGGAGGCGCTGCGGCGGCATCTCGGCAGCTTTTACGGCATCGAACCCCAGCTGTTAGACTCGTAATATCATGCTGTCAGCGCCAGGGGGAAACTTCCCCTTGACAGGACGGTATACTCTGTTAGAATGAATTGTATACAATAGTGGCTAATGTAATTAGATTAGCCCGGTAATGATTTATCTGGGGGATGATGGTGGTGACCGCAGGAACAAAAAAAAGCCTAGCCGAGGGGGTGTATGAGGCGGTCCGGGAGAAAATCCTCCGCCAGGATATCCCCTGCGGTGCCAGAATTCCCGTGGACCGTTTGGCCGAAGAGCTCGGCGTGAGCCGCACCCCCATTTCCAATGCCCTGGTCCGCCTCTCCACCGAAGGGATTGTCAACCTCTATCCCCACCGTTATGCCGAGGTGGTTAGTTTCTCCAGCCAGGACGTGCGCGACCTGGGGTTGACCCGGATCGCCGTGGATACTCTGGCGGTTCAGTTGGCCATCCAGAACGGCAGCAACGCTGATTTTGATCAGCTCAGCGAGGTGGCCCGGTCGTGTCTGGAGGTGGCTCGGCAGGGGGATGTATTTAACTGGATTCGGTTGGAGTGTGAGTTTCACCTGGGGCTGGCCAGGATAGGTCGGAGTCAGAATCTTATCCGCATCATGGAAGATCTTTATCTGAAAATCCGGCTTCTTCAATTTATCCACTATCGAAACGATGAAATCAGTCTTCAGATGATCGAACTGCACTTCGATCTTTTGGAGCAGTTAAAACAGCGAAATGTCTCCGGAGCGCTGGTTCTGGTCCACCGCCACCTGGGGTATTTTTACGATATTGATCCGGCAAGTTTGACAAGCGTGATTGTCGATTTTTAGGAGGTTTTTTATGGCTTTAATGACGGGAAAAGAGTATCGGGAGAGTTTGAGGAACAGGCGTCCCTTGAATGTTTATTTTGCGGGGGAGAAGCTGGACAACCCCTACGACCATCCGGTAATCAAAGCATCCATTAACTCGGTGGCCCTCACCTACGAACTGGCGGAGGATCCCGAATACCATGAGGCCATGACGGCCACTTCTTCCCTGACGGGAAATAAGGTTAACCGCTTTTGTTATCTGCACCAGAGCCCCGAAGACCTCTATAAAAAGGTGGGCATGCAGCGGCTTCTGGGCCAGAAATGCGGCACCTGCTTTCAAAGATGCGTGGGGATGGATGCCTTCAATGCGGTTTTTTCCACCACCTATGAAATGGATGAAAAATACGGCACCGATTATCATAAGCGGTTTAAAGAGTACATGCTCCTGGTAGAGGAGGGAGACTGGGTCGTGGACGGCTGCATGACCGATGCCAAGATGGACCGGAGTAAACGGCCTTCCCAGCTCACCGATCCCGACGGATTCGTCCGGGTGGTGGAACGGCGGAAAGACGGTATCGTCATCCGGGGTGCCAAGATGCATCAGACCGGCGCCCTCAACTCTCACCACGCTTTGGTGATGCCCACCATGACCATGGGGGAGGATGACAAAGATTATGCGGTCTGCTGTTCCGTGGAAGCCGACGACCCCAATATCACCTACATCTACGGCCGTCAGTCCAACGATACCCGGTTAATGGAAGATCCCGAGGGAGGGAACATGGATTCGGGAAGCCCCACCTTCGGCGGGCAGGAGTGCATGGTCGTTTTCAACGATGTCTTTGTGCCCAACAAATGGGTTTTCATGGACGGCGAATGGGATTTCTCCGGCATGCTGGTGGAGCGTTTCTCCGGCTATCACCGGTCCAGCTATGCGTGTAAAACCGGAGTGGGCGATGTGGCCATCGGTGCCGCCGCCTTGATCGCCGAGTACAACGGTACTTCTAAAGCCTCCCACATCAAAGACAAAATCGTGGAAATGACCCACCTGAATGAGACCATCTGGAGTTCCTCCGTGGCGTGCTGCTGGCTGGGGACCAAGACCAAGGCGGGTAACTACCTCATCGACCTTCTTTTGGCCAACGTCTGTAAACAGAATGTGACCCGGTTCCCCTACGAAAT
>CAYYNJ010000027.1:14032-15514 GCA_964472775.1 uncultured Spirochaetaceae bacterium | reverse complement strand
GCCAAGTTACCTTGCGCAAAAAAATCACCTGTATTCATATCGATAATACCTTCAGTCGTGAAAAAAATCCTCTTTCGCCTTTTGGAAGTGCTCATCATACTGGTTTGGGTTTTTCCTCTCTTTTGGCTGGTAATTACCTCTCTGAAACTTGAGCAGGATGTGCTGACAGACGTGTTTTCCTTTTTGCCTCCCCAGCCCACCCTGGCAAATTATTTAAAAGCCTTTAATGATACCGATATTTTTCGTTGGATGGGGAATTCGGTTTTTGTCTCGGTAGTGACCATGCTTTTAACTCTGGTGGTGGATGCACCCATAGCCTATGCCTTTGCTAAAATCCGGTTTCCCGGAAAAAATTTGCTCTTTTGGTTTGTCATGGCTGGAATGATGGTTCCCTTCCAAATCCTGATAATTCCTCTCTATTTGCAATTTAACGCCTTTGGGCTTATTAATAGTTATGTGTCGGTGATTCTTCCCCGGCTGGCCCTGCCCATAGGCATTTTTATTCTTAAACAGTTTTACGAAGGGATCCCTTCGGTGCTCGAGGAAGCCGCCCAGATGGATGGGGCCCACCGGTTTCGAATTTTTATTTCTCTCATTCTTCCTCTGGGCAAAGCGGCTATGGCGACGGTTATTATTCTTTCTTTCATCAACACTTGGAACGATTTTCTCTGGCCTCTAATCGCCATCAACGATACCATTAAGTATACCATTACCGTGGGTATTGCTAATTTTCAGGGGACCCATGGGACGCAGTATGCACTGATCATGTCCGGGGCGGTTATTGCGTCCATTCCTCAGTTTATTTTTTACGTCTTTTTTCGAAAAAAAATCATCACCGGCATCGCTATGAGCGGTATTAAAGGATAGATATGCAGCTTGTAAAAGACGGTATAGAAATCGCCGTATATTCTTCACTCAATTCCGGTCCTCCTATTCGGTTGTCCGGAAGTCTATCACTAGACGGGAAGCCCCTCATGCAGGGGGATTTCCTCATTTCGGGTTCTGTGGCGGAACGCCGGTATCACCGAAACGGTGAGGTTGCTGCGGAGATTCATGATGATCTTCGATGGGAGGGAGATCTTTTAGTGGTGGAGAGAACCTGGACCCTATTGGTTCCGGGGCGTTGGGTTCTTCATAATGGGTTTACCGTTGATTCTGATGACATTTCCGATGTTTTTGTTCCAGCGGTGATGTACAGAGAGAATGGAGAGGGCACGGGGGCCTTTCCCCGGGGTTTTAGTGGATGGTCTTTTTTGGAATCCCGAACCCCCTTGCCCTCTTGTGCAGGCTTGTATGGAAAGAGGGCTTCTTTTTTCTGCTGTACCGATCCGGGGCTGTCCGCCACAACCCTTTCCTCTGCTGCCGCCTCGCGGTTGCGTGATCGCTCTGTCGTGGATATCCGTATACCCGGCCGAGAGTTTCCATCGGTTTACACCGGGAAAAAGAACCTTGAACCCGCCATTCAGGATGGCGGGGATGCCC
>CAYYNJ010000027.1:8285-14022 GCA_964472775.1 uncultured Spirochaetaceae bacterium | reverse complement strand
GAAGACTTAAATCTTCCCTTTCGGTATTCCCGAATGTTCTACTGCCGGTCTGGAGAAGCGGCGGGCGAGCCTTTTTCATCGTACTCAGCTTTTGTAGAAGCCCTGGAAGGGCAGGTGCCCTTTTCTCTGCCGGTGAACTCCTTCTTAAGCTGGAGAAAATATGCTCAGCTTAAAACAGCCCATCTCTTTTCTTTGGTGGAGAATTATAACGGGGGAGAAGGCTGTTTTGTCGCCATGGGCCGAGGTAATGGAGATCTGCAGCCTATTTACAACTATACCGCCGGGTCTTTCTTGGTTAAGAGTCTAGAGGGAGCGGTTGTCCTTTCCCGGGCGGGTGAAGAAAAAATGGCTCCTTTCCTTGAAGAAAAACTTAATGCTTTAAGTGCGAGGATGGGTGATTCCATGATAGGGGAAGGAGAAGGCCGTCTCTGGGCTCTGGCCGAGCAGATAGGAAGGTTTTTTCTCCAGGGTGAAGATGCCCCGGGAGTTCACCGGGACTGCTATGATCCTGTGAAAAGGATTTGGGGGGGCTACCTGGGAATTTCTGAACACCATGCCTATCGATATCTGGTGAACGCACGATGTAACGGCGAGGTGATGCTTTCCTATCTTCGTCTTTATGAAATCTCTGTATCCCGGGGTAAACCGGTGACAGAGTTTCTAGAGCTGCCTCGGCGGGTCGCCTCATTTTACCTGAGAAACCAACTCAAGGGAGTAGAAGAGGGGTCCTTTGGCCGATGGTGGTCTCGGGAGGGAGACCCGGTGGACCCTCTGGGAACCAATGGCGCCTACATCGTTTCGTTTCTCTGTGCATTGGAACCGTATCAGTCCGATACTGACCTTTTGTCCCGGGCTCTTGCCTCCGCCGGGGATTATTACCTGGGGTTGGTTTATGCAGGGGGTTTTTTTGGAGATACCTTGGATGCCGATTCCTGTGATAAAGAATCAGGGGTAGCCTTACTGGCCATGTTTCTCGACCTCTATGAGAGGGACCATAATCCCAAGTGGTTAACCGGGGCCGGCAGGGCAGCGGATTTTATCGTTTCCTGGGTCTGGCAGTATGATTGTTATTTTTCTCCCGAGACTCCCCTGGGCAGCCGGGCCTTCCGGACCACCGGAATGACTTCTGTTTCTGTGGCCCACCATCATCTTGATTTTTACGGAATGTTACTCGCCTATGAATTCCTACGTTATGCGGAGTTTGCAGGGCGGAGCTTTTATAAAAAGCAGGCTGTTCTGATGCTGTCGGCCTGCCGCCAGCTTGTGGCGGATTATGATGACTTGCTCGGTAGAGAAGAGGCGGATTTGGGGTGGCAGCCGGAACAGGTAAACCACACCCGATGGGATTATTTCGGTAGAAACGAATGCACCTCGGGTCATTTTGATATCGATATCGCCTGGGTTACCATTTTAGGATTAGGAGCCTATCACCGGATATGCCGACGGTACCCTGAAGTTATTGAGGAGGGGGAAGGAATCGATGGAGAATAACCTACGCTTCAGTGTTCTGACTTTAAATCTCTGGAATACGGAATTCTGGGAAAGGCGGGAAAAAACGATACAGAGTTTTTTACAAGTATTTGATCCGGATATTTGCTGTTTTCAGGAGGTAAGGCCCACAACTTTATCCCTTTTAGACCGCTGGCTGGAATCTCATGAAAGAATCCGAGATCCCCTGCCCGGCTGGGAGCAGGAGGGTAATATCTTTTTCAGGAGAGGACTTTTTACCTTGATGGAATACGGAGCCCTGGATCTTCAAATGCCGGAAACAGAGCGGCGCCTTTTTTGGGTGCGTCTGGGGATGGATGGCAGGGCTGAAACTCTTTTCGTATCCACAGTTCATCTCACCCACCAGGGCAACGCCGATGAGCTGCGGACTGGCATTTCCCACCGCCACCGGGAGGCGCATATTATCAAAGAGAATCTCCCCCGCCTCCGGGGGTCACGAGAAGCTTCAATCGTGGCCGGCGATTTTAACGACCCGTTTCACCCCACCCGTATCATAACGGAAGCGGGGTTTTTCGAGGTTTTTAATTCTCTAGGTCTGATTTCCCCCGTCACCTTTCCGTCTCAGCCCACCACCGATGAGATTCAAATGACCGAAGCCATCGACCGAATCATGGCCGCTGGTCCCCTTCGCCCTGTTTTAGCATCGGTCCCTCGGTATTATGCTCATGGGTCTTCCTGTTCCGATCACTGGCCGGTTATGGCGGTATACGAGTATGCTCTCTAATTCTTCATCCCTGTCATCACAATGCCCTCGACGAAATAGCGCTGCCCGATCAGATAGAACACTATCCCCGGTACGAAGGACATGCAGGTGGCGCTCATGATTTTCGACCAGTCGGTGCCTAAAGATCCCTTGAATTGGGCTAACCCTAGGGCGATGGTGAACTTGCTCTGTGAATTGATGTAGATTAACTGCTGTAGCAGATCGTTCCAGAGAAAGATGAACAGCAACAGAGATACCACGATCATGGCCGGCTTTATGGCCGGTACAATGATGCTGACCAGGATTCGGAAAGGTCCCGCCCCATCGATGGTGGCGGCTTCGTCCAGTTCCCGGGGAATGGATTTAATGAACTGCCGAATGAGAAAGATGTTGAAGGCACCGCCGCCGCAAAAGTAGGGAAGGATGAGGGGCAGGTAGGAGTCGGAGAGTCCGAGCCCCCGGGTCCACATGATATAGAGAGGCACCAGGGTGACCATGGTGGGAAGCAGCATGGATCCCACGCAGAGGGTGAAGAGGATCTTTTTCCCCGGGAAGTGCAGCCGTGCGAAGGCGTATCCCGCCATGGTTGCCGTGGCGGTTCCCCCCAGTACGGCGGGAACAATGATGGTCATGGTGTTTTTAAAATATTTCCAGAAGGGAAAAAACTCCATGGTAGCCGCATAGTTACCGAAAAGCCAACGGCCGGGGAAAAAACGGGGGGGGTAGGCGTAAAGCTCGGCGTTGGTCATCAGGCTTGAGCGGAACATCCAATAGATGGGAAGGAGAACCAGGGCAGCGAGAAAACTCAGGATGATCAAAGCCGCGGTGTTTCCGGCTTTTTCTTGGCGTCTGCGGCTTATCAGGGCGTGGCCTGTGAGTGTTGTTCCTTTAGGGTGCATCAGGCGTCTCCTTCATAGAATATCCAGCTTTTGCTGGTGACAAACAGGATGATGGTGAATACAGCGATGATCAGGAAGAACACAAAAGAGATTGAACAGGCGTATCCCAGTTGATTACTGATGAAGGCGTATCGGTACATGAGGTAGGTGATAAAGCTGGAGGAATTGCCCGGCCCTCCGTTGGTTAACACCAAGGCGGGGGTAACTATCTGCATGTTGGTAATCAACGCCATTAGTAAATTGTAGAAGATGATCGGAGTCATGCAGGGCAGGGTGACATGGCGGAACCGCTGAAGGCTGTTGGCTCCGTCTATTTCGGCGGCGTCATGATAAACCCGGGGAACATTCTGCAGCCCCGCCAGGAAAATCACAATGAGGTTGCCCGACAACCAGACGGCAATCAGTGCTAATGACGGGACTACCAGCTTCGAGTCGGCAAGAAACAGGAGTTTCTTTTGCCCCGCCGCAGAGATGATAAAATTGAAAAGGCCAAAATTGGCTTCGTAAAGCCAGGACCAGCCTATGTAGACCGCCATGGCCGGAAGCACGTAGGGCAGGTAGAATACGGCCCGCAGGAATCCCCGGGCGGGGATCTTTCGGTTCAGGAGCATGGCGATGTACAGGGAGTAGACCAGGCTTCCGATCACGGCGATAACCGAGAACAAAACCGTCACCTTGATAGAATCCATAAAAAAAGGATCGGTGGTAAACAGTTTGATGTAATTTTCCAACCCCGCAAATGCCGGGGTCGGGGCTCCTTTACCCCATTTGAAAAAACCCAGAACGAAAACGCTGATCAGAGGCAGATAGGTGAGAAAAATCAGGCCGATAATTGAGGGAATTAGACACAGGTATGCGGTTCTTGATTCTAGTTTTACCATGTGAGACCTGGTTTTTACCGTTTTAGGGGGCAAAGGCAGCATGCGTGAATCCTCCGGATTGAAAGAAGGATAACGTCCGCAGGGATGCGGACGTTATCTTAGTTTTGTAGTAGGTCAAAGAGCTTGAACGAACCGGTTCAGCTGCCGGACCGGGAAGCGGCCTGGAGGGCTTTTATGCTTCCGGTGATGGCCTCCCGGGCGGTCTTGTTTCCGGTCCAAACCTCACCCAGCAGGGATCCCAGCAGGGTGTTGAAGTCGTTGGTGTTGTTCACATAGTACCACGATGCGGGCCGCCCGTAGTCCATGGCGTAATCTACCACGGCGGATTTGTATTCATCGAAGGGGGGGAAGTTGGGGTTCTCAACCCATTTGCGGGTGAGAGTGTCGTCGGTATACCATTTTTCCAGAACAGGCATCCATATGCCCGATTCGATGAGTCCCCAGGAATTCTCCTCCTGGGCGTACCACTTAACCCACTCCATGGCTTCCCGGGGATGTTCTGTCTGGCTGAAGACTACGTTGGGGCCGCCGGTATTGATGGTAACCTTCTCCTTCATATACGGCAGTACTGCCACGCCGTAATTGAGTCCCTCTTCCCGGGCGGAAGCGAGACAGGTACCGATATTCCATTGACCGTTGGTGGTCATGGCGCAGGTTCCGGCGATAAGGGATCGCTGGACGCCGTCGTCGGTCAATCCCGCCGAAAGAGGCGCTACATGATGAACCAGGTAGAGATCTGCTATTCTCTGAAGGGCTTCAATGGCGGCTGGATCGTCGATGGTAACTTCAGACCCGTCCGGGTTGTAGAAACCGCTGCCGTTGCTTAAGCACCAGACTTCCAGCTGCCAGGTAAGGTTTTCCACCATGGCACCATACTGCACGATGTTATTAGGATTGAAGGCGGGGGAATTGGCGTTGTTTCCCTTAGAATCAAGGGTAAGGAGCTTGGCGGCGGCGACGAATTCTTCCCATGTCCATGCCTTGTCGGCATCGGCAGGGGGGTAGGAGACTCCGGCGGCGTCAAACATGTCTTTGTTGTAGTACATTAAAAGAATTTCATTGGCAGTCGAGTAGGCCACGGGCTTTCCTTGGTAGGTAAAAGTCAGACTGTCCAGCGGTTTTGAATCATTGGCGCCATACATTTCGGAAATATCGTACAGCAAGCCGTTTTCGGCAAACTGAAGGACCCCTGCTTCGCTCATGATGCCGCAGTCGGGGAGTTCCTTTGCGGTGGCCATGGTGTTGAGCTTGGTCACATAGGTATCGTGGGGAATAGCCATGACCTCAACGGTGATGCGGTCCTGGGACGTATTAAACTTATCCGCCACGGCCTGGACTGTCTTGGCTTCATCCGGGGTTCCCCAGTTTGAATAGACGATCTTGACCCTTCCGTCATCGCTTTGAGCCGTGTCCTTTTGGCCCGCCGCAAAAAGCCCGGGAACCAGTAGAAGGCTCAGCATTAGTAAAAACAACCTCTTCATTTTCATTCTCACATTCCTCCATTCCTCAAAATTTATGATATCACAACAAGACCTGTTGCCTCATCTCTTCATCAGATTCTGACCTTTTGCCAGACCAGCATTTCCCCTGGCTCGCGGTTGCACCAGAGGCCGTAGGGGACGGCTTTGAGCGTTACGGCGTGGGTGGTCTCGGCCTGGGCGCTATAGAGCGCGCCCTGCCAGCCGTCCGCGTCGGTGCGGCGGCCCTCGGCAGTGAGCACGACGCCGCCTCCGAGCAGCTCGGGA
>CAYYNJ010000027.1:6451-8275 GCA_964472775.1 uncultured Spirochaetaceae bacterium | reverse complement strand
TTTATAAGATGATAACGGTTTCAGATGGGGATTAATCTCAGCTTTAATGATGGCAAGATTAGGACAAATATCTATGCAGCTCAGACAATTTTCCGCCATACAACGGGATTCATCAATAGTATACTGTCCATCCACTACTTGAATGGCGGTGCATCCCAAGCGCTCCATACAGGCCCTCTACCCCGCTTTCCAGGCGGAACCCGTCATATTCCAGGGCAGGCAGATTTCCCGGGAGTGTGGGTATCCGCCTTCGGCTTTCCGGCATTGTCCCCGGGAGAACCGACAGGTTAGAAAGAAGGACGTCGTTATCCGTCTCTTCCAGGCAGTAGGCGTAGGGTCCGAACATAAGGGCGGCCTTTCCCGCATCTGAAGGCACCCTGTCGTTGGCTGCCACCCATCGGGGTTCCACCTTAAGTTCCATGACCAGTTCCCCTAAGGTTTTTAATTCCAGGCAGGCGTATCCTTTTTTGACGGGCGCTTCGATTATTTCACCGTTGAAAAGGAAAACGGGATTATCAGCGTATCGGGGTATGCGCAGGCAGAGGTTTGCCGGTGCGTCGGTATTGATTACAATCTGGCCTTTTCCGGTGAGATCCGCCGTCATGGAAAGATTGAAAGGGTGGCCTGGGCCTGCGGAAACCTCGGAGGAGATAAATTGGTTGATGAAGAGGGTGGAATCATCCGCGGCGTAAATGTATTGACCTAAAGAAGCTAAGGTACGGGCTAGGTTGGTGGGGCAGCAGGCCACACTGAACCATTGTTGCCGCACGGGTTTGACGTGCCTTTTGGAGGTGGCGGCCAGGCAGGTTCCGGGAATCACCTCCAGGGGGTTGACGTAAAAGTACTTCTGGCCGTCGGCGTTTATGCCCGCCAAGATGGTATTGTGAAGGGCGGCTTCCACCGCTTCGTAATAAGCCGCCTCTTCCGTCAAAGCCGACATCCTCTGGCCGAACATCATGAGTCCCACGGAGGCGCAGGATTCACAGTAAGTGCTGTCATTGGGAAGGTCGTAGTCTGTGGTGAACCGCTCCAGAAACCCGGAAGAACCGACGCCGCCGGTGATATACATTCTTCTTTCTGTAGTGCTTTCCCAGAGGGCTTCGCACGCTTTTCTAAGATCCTTGTCCTGGTATTCCATGGCGAGGTCCGCCATGGCGGCGCACATGTACATGGCCCGTACCGCATGACCTTCCATGTTTCTTTGTTCCATCGGCGGGATGTGGGACTGACCGTATTTTAGGTCGTAGTCTTTAAATTCCGGAAAGATCACGACGCCTTCCCGCTTTTCAATTTCTGCCCGGAAATAATTGGGGGAGGTGCCGCGTTGGCGGATGAAATAGAGGGCTGTGTCCAGATACCTTTTTTCACCGGTGATGCGGAAAAGCCTGACCAGAGCCAGCTCTATCTCTTGATGGCCGGGGTACCCATGAAGCTGTTTTTCGCCAGGTCCGAAGGTATTTGTGATCAGATCGGCAAACCGGATGGCCGCATCCAGAAGAAGGCGCTTGCCGGTGGCGTCATAGTAGGCTGCCGCCGCCTCTATCAGATAACCGGCATTGTAAAGTTCATGCCCCTCGACTAGGTTGGTCCACCGTTCGCCGGGTTTTTCCAGGGTGTAGTAGGTGTTCAGATAGCCGTCGGGCTGTTGAGCCCGGCAAATCAGGTCAATCACCTCATCGGCTAGGCGGGAAAACTGGTCGCCCCTGCCGCTTTCGATACAGTAAGAGACCGCCTCAAGCCACTTATAAACATCCGTATCCTGAAATACCTGGCCAAAGAATCGGCCCTGTTTTTCTCCGGCGGCGATTCGGAAGTTTTCGAGAC
>CAYYNJ010000027.1:0-6434 GCA_964472775.1 uncultured Spirochaetaceae bacterium | reverse complement strand
GGGGCTCCCGGGATGTGATCATTTAGAATGTCCCACTGGTAGGGAATAACTTTCTGAGAAATCATGTTCACGTAGTGACCGAATAAAGGATCGGTGATACGGACAGCTTTGTTGCTTAAGGGGCGGCGGTATCTTTTTAGCATCTATTCCCTTCAAGTAAGAGTTAAACGTTTATCAAAAAGTCCGAATATTTGGCTGTATATGGCGCAATATCAACCTAAAGGTTAAACGTTTACTATAAGATAATTCCAAGGTATACCCGAAGTGTCCTTTTGTAAAGCAAAAATTTGCCATTTTTAACGAATAAATTGACACGAATAACCCATTTTGTGGGATTCAAGAGATGAAACGTTTATATCTTTCTCTACTAAATGCCTGTTTTTTGGAATAAAATAGAGGTTTCAGGGATCTTTTGATTTTGTGTTAAACGTTTACGTGTTATAGTTGAATCCGAAAGCAAACGGAGAGGTGCTATTGGCCACAATTAGAGAAATATCAGAACAAGCGGGAGTTTCTATCGCCACCGTTTCCAAGGTACTCAATGGGCAGACGGGGGTGAGTTCAAAAACCCGGGATAGGGTCCTGGGGGTTGCCAAGCGGTTGAACTATAGACCCAATCTCTATGCTCGGCACTTGAAGACAGGCATGAGCCGGACCTTGGGCATCATCGCCGAGGACATAACTGTTTTCAATACCCCCGGTATTGTGGACGGTATAGGTGTCTGCTGTGAGTCCCGAAAATTCCACTACATCCTGGGTAATTTGCGTTTTAATAAGCGATTCGGCCACGATCCCGGATATACCCATGAGAAAGCGGAACTGGTGGCCGAGATGATGGATGAAATGCTTTCGAAGCAGGTGGACGGCATTCTGTACATCAGCTGTCACAGCCATGTGGTGGTTCCCCTTTCGACCCAGAAGGAAACACGGTTTGTCTGCGCCTACTGCTATAGTGAAGATCCCGGCATCCCCGGGGTTCTTTACGATGACAGGGATGCCTCCCGCAAGGTCGCTGAACTTCTTATCTCTCAAGGACACACGAAAATCGGTGTTATTGCGGGCGATAAGAATTCCTGGCATACCGACAACCGTCTTTTAGGTTTTCAGGAGGCTCTTTTTTCCAGAGGACTTCCCTACAATCCTCATCTTACCTATTACGGGGAGTGGGAGCGCGAACACGGCTTCGCCGCCGCACCCCTGCTGCTGAAAGAAGGGGTGACCGCCATCTTTGCCCTCAACGACCTGATGGCCGTGGGTGTGATCGATTACTGTAATCAAAACGGTATTGAAGTGGGCAAAGATTTGGCTTTGGTCGGCTTTGACAACCGCGAAATTGCCTCGGTGTGCCGGCCGGCGCTGACCACGGTGTCTCTGCCGCTCTTTGACATCGGGCATTCTGCCGCAAATATCATGCTTAATCTTATTGAAGAAGACAAGGCGCCGGAGGCCCATGAGATCTTACTGGGCTGCGATATTATTGAGCGGGAATCCACGGGATATCAAAAAAACTGAAGCGAGGAATCCATGACAACTAAAATTCACATTCAACGGGACCAGGTTATTTCTGCCATTGATGACCGGTTATACAGTTCCTTCATCGAACATATGGGGCGGGCGGTTTATACCGGTATATATGAACCTGATCACCCTCGGGCGGATGGTTTTGGTTTTAGGCAGGATGTGGAAGAACATATCAAGGCCTTGGGTCTTTCTTACATCAGATACCCGGGAGGCAATTTCCTTTCAGGTTACCGGTGGGAAGACGGGGTGGGGGATCCCGCTAACCGGCCGGTGCGCCGGGATTTAGCCTGGTTTGCCCTGGAGCCCAACTGGGTGGGGATCAATGAATTTGTCGGCTACTGCCGGAGGAACGGAATCGAACCGATGATAGGGGTCAATCTGGGAACCCGGGGGCCCCAGGAAGCAGCGGATTTGCTGGAATATTGTAACATCGAAAGCGGTACCCACTACAGCGACCTTCGCCGGTCCCACGGCTATGAAGAGCCCCACAGGATAAAACTCTGGTGCTTGGGCAATGAAATGGACGGGCCTTGGCAGATTTGTGCCAAAACCGCCGAAGAATACGGCCGGGCGGCCTGCGAGGCCGCTAAGATGATGAAGTGGATGGATCCGGAAATTGAGCTGGTCGCCTGCGGCAGCTCCTTTAAATCGATGTCCACCTACGGAACCTGGGAACGTACGGTCCTGTCGCATTGCTGGGACCATATCGATTACCTCTCTCTTCATCAGTATTATCAGAACCTCGAAGGAGACATGCCGACTTACCTCGCCAGCAACCACGATATGGATGCCTTCATCAAAGAGGTGGCGTCCCTATGTGCGGAGGAGAAGAAGCGCCGCGGTTCAGACCATGATGTGAAACTATCCTTCGATGAATGGAACGTCTGGTACCATTTCCAGAAGGAAAACCGGATGCCGGAAAAATGGACTATCGCTCGACCGATAGAAGAGGAGATGTTCAATTTCGCCGATGCTCTCTTGGTGGGCTCCATGATGACTACCCTGATCAACAATGCCGATACGGTCAAGATTGCCTGTCTTGCTCAGTTGGTGAATGTAATCGCTCCTATCATGACTAAACCCGGGGGGGAGTGCTGGCTTCAGACCATCTACCATCCGTTTTTTTACGCCTGCCGGTATGGCAGGGGTACGGCTTTACGGGCCCGGGTGGACGGAGCGACCTATTCCTGCGCTTGGGGTGATGCCATCCCCACCCTAGACTGCGCAGCGGTGCTTTCTCCGGATGAAAAAGAGTTAACCCTCTTCCTGGTCAACAAGGATCTTTATCAGGCTACGGATTGCGAACTGTGCTTTTCCGGGAGAGAGCTGTCCCGCCGGGCCGAACACTTGGAATTTCTGGCTCCCCTGGAGACGGTCATTGGGCCTGGTTCCAATCAAATGGGACCGAGGAAGACATCCGATCCGGTGTTCCAGGACGAAAAGGTTTGTTTCAGGATGAAACCGGCCTCGTGGAATATGGTTCGCCTCCCCTTAGACTAAAGCCCCAGCCTTCTACACCCCCCTGAAAAACTGCTGAAATTCCTTAAATCTTTCATTGACAAACTTGTATACCAGATATAAGATTCTGGCATACAAGATAAACTGGTATACAAGAAGGGGGGGTGATGAAAACGTTGAAAGCCGTCATGAGTGCGCTGCTGGTTCCGTTTGACGAGGATGGATCCTTGAAGGAAAAGGGACTGGAGCAGATTATCGAACACAACATCAAGCAGGGTATCGAAGGGCTCTACGTAGGGGGATCCACGGGAGAGAACTTTCTCATCGACACGGCCATGAAAAAACGGATTTTTTCCCTGACCGCCCAGATTGTGAACCGCCGGATACCCCTGGTGGCTCAGGTGGGATCCCTCAATATTTATGAGGCCCTGGATTTGGCCGCCCATGCAGAGGGGCTGGGTTATGCCGCCATCTCTTCGGTCACCCCCTTTTACTACCAGTTCAGCTTTAAAGAGATCAGCCAGTACTACCGGGACCTGGGAAAAGCGGTCGATCTTCCCATGATTGTGTATTTTATTCCCGCTTTGACGGGGAAAAACTATACGAAAAACCAGCTCTCCGATCTCATTTCTCCTGAAAATGTGCTGGGAATTAAGTTCACCTCCGACAATCTGTTTCAGCTGGAACGGCTGCGGCAGACCTTTCCGGAGAAGACCATCTTCAACGGGTACGACGAAATTTGCGCTTCCGGATTGATGGCCGGGGCGGACGGCGCCATTGGCAGCACCTTCAACGTTACCGCACCCTTGGTCCTGGGCATCCGGGATGCGGTGGGCCGGGGGGATAACCTGCGGGCCCGGACCCTTCAGCATCACCTGAACACCTACATTGAAGATGCGGTGGCCAACGGCCTCTATCCCACCCTGAAATATCATCTGACTTTGGCGGGGGCGGACGGGGGACTGTGCCGGCGGCCGACCCTGCCGCTGGATGAGCAACAGAAGGCAGAGGCGCTGCGGATATACAACGAGCTTTTGAGCCTTGAGGCTTAAGAAAAATATATGGAGGACATTATGAAGAAAGGTTTGTTGGGAGTTTTATTTCTTCTCATCATGGGAGCCCTGGTTTGGGCCGGCGGCAGCCAGGAGGCGGCGGCGGACTTTCAGGGAGTGGAATTGAAAATGGGCCTGGTGGCCAATAGTTCCAGCCTGGAGTATCAGGCGGCCGAAAAATTCGCCGCCCTGTTGAGCGAGCGCACCGGCGGAAAAGTGACCGTGGCCCTGTATCCCGGGTCGAAATTAGGCGATGACCGGGCCATGCTGGAGCAGGTGAGTGCCGGGGTTCTTGATATGACCTTCGGCGAAACCGGCCGGTTCGGTCTTTGGGTTCCCTATGCGGAGGTCTTTCAGCTGCCCTTCGTATTCGAAAACTTCGATCACATTGTCCGGTCCACCGAGACCGATTTCGGAAAGAAGCTTCAGGCGGACCTGTTGGAAAACGGCTGGGTTTTGCTGGCTAACGCCTACAACGGCACCCGCCAGACCTCTTCGAATAAACCGATCCGCAGCATCGACGATATGAAGGGGATGAAACTTCGGGTACCGAATGCCAAGGCGAACCTCGATTTTGCTAAGTACTCCGGGGCTTCTCCGGTACCCATGGCGTTCGGTGAAGTGTATCTGGCCCTCAAAACTAATGCGGTGGACGGGCAGGAGAATCCTCTTCCCGCCATTAACGCCATGAAGTTCTACGAGGTGCAGGATTACATCGCCTTGACAGGACACATCATCAACGATCAGAATTACGTTTTCAGTGCCCGGGTCTGGGAAAAACTGCCCGAGGATATCCAGGCCATCATTGAAAAAACCGCCCAGGATGCCGCGGCCTATCACACCGAGCTCTTCGTGAATAACGAAGCGGAGCTGTTGAGCTTTTTCGAATCTGAAGGGGTAACCCTGACCCGGCCCGACCGGGGGGCCTTTCGGGAAGCCAGCCGCCCCATCATCGAGGAGTACAACGGAAAGTTCGGTACCCAGGCCATGGAGGCGATTGATTCGGTACGGTAATTGATTAGGCCGCCTTCCGGCGGCCTTTTTCCGCAGGAGGGGAAATGAAATCTCTAAGGTTAATAGCCAAAGCCGAGCGTTACTTGAGCGTTCTGCTTTTTTGTACGATTCTGGTAACCCTGGCCTGGCAGGTCTTTGCCCGGTACATTCTCAATGCACCCCCCGCCTGGAGCGAAGAATTGGCCCGGCTGCTTTTTATCTACATGGGGGTTCTGGGGGTCCATCTGGCTCAGCGTGATTTCGCCCATGTCAGAATTGACACCATCCTCTCGCTGATCGGGGATAAATTCAGGATAAGGCTGGAAGCGGGGATTCTGCTCCTCTGTTTAGTCACCATGGCCCTGGTGGGCTGGCACGGATATTTTCTCATGATCCGCAAGGCGCCCATTGAACTTATCACCCTGGGGATTTCCAGCGGGTTTATGTTTGTGAACACGGTGCTGCTGGGGATGATGACGGTGGGGGAAATGCTGGTTCAATTGATCCGATTGGTTAAGGGAGATGCCTCGTGGCTTCTAACCGCTTCGACAGAGCGGGAGGTTTAGATGCTGGGTCTTAGTTTTGCCGTTTGGTTTGTTCTTTTATTCCTGGGTGTTCCCGTGGGATACTCGCTCCTGAGTGTCTCGTTCCTCTATTTTGTCGGGTCGGGAAATCTTCCCCTGGTGAGTTTTGCGGTGGAACAGATGCTGGAGGGAACCAACAATTTCATCCTTCTGGCGGTGCCGTTTTTTGTCCTCACCGGCAACTTGATGAACGGCGGGGGAGTTACCCGTAGGATTTTTTCCTTTGCCAAGGCCCTGGTGGGGCACCGTAAAGGCGGTATGGCTCATGTGAATATCATCGCCAGCCTTATCTTCAGCGGGATGTCCGGATCGGCCCTGGCCGATGCGGGGGGCCTGGGACAGCTTGAAATAAAGTCGATGCGGGACGAGGGGTATGATTCCGGATTCGCCGGGGGTATTACCGCCGCCAGCTGCATCATCGGTCCCTTGGTGCCCCCTAGTACGTCGCTGATTATCTATGCCCTGGTTTCCAATCAATCGGTGGAAAGGCTTTTTATCGCCGGGTTTGTTCCCGGAATTCTAACCACCATTGCCTTGATGATCATGTCTTCGGTGATTGCCCACCGAAAGGGATACCCCGCCGGAATACGCACCACCCTGAAAGAGAAGGCGCAATCGTTCAAGGAGGCGTTTTGGGCTCTTTTAACCCCCCTGATCATTCTCTTCGGAATTTTTACGGGGATATTCACCCCCACCGAGGCGGCCATCGTGGCGGCGGTGTATTCCATCATCCTGGGGTTCTTTGTGTATAAAGAGCTTACGGTGAAAAGTTTCTATTATCTGGTATTAGACAGCGTCAAAACCACAGGTACCATTTTCCTTTTGA
>CAYYNJ010000026.1:14237-15796 GCA_964472775.1 uncultured Spirochaetaceae bacterium | reverse complement strand
GTGATGGGGGGGCGGGCTAATCAGCATTACCCCCGGGGTGGCGTGCCGGATGGAAGCCACGAAGTCGTCCACCTTATGCCCCGGCAGCTGGCCGCCTTCCCCCGGTTTCGCCCCCTGGGCCATCTTAATCTGCAGCTCCCCCGCCTTTCGTAAATATCCGATGGTCACTCCGAAGCGGCCCGATGCCACCTGCTTGACGAAACTGTTGGCGTTCTCCCCGTTGGGAAGCGGTTCAAACCGTTCTTCGTTTTCCCCCCCTTCGCCGGAATTACTCATCCCCCCGAGCCGGTTCATGGCCACCGCCATGGTTTCATGGGCCTCCCGGCTGATGGAGCCCAGGGACATGGCGGAGGAGACAAACCGTTTCACCAAAGACTCCGCCGGTTCCACCTCGTCCAGGGGTACGGGCTGGCGGGATTTAAAGCGGAAAAGCCCCCGGAGGGTGCAGAGCCCCCGGGAGGTATCGTTAATCTCCTCGGCATACCGGCGGTAACTTTCCCAGTCCCCCTGGCGTACCGCCTCCTGAAGATAAACCACCGCCTCGGGGGTCATCAGATGATGCTCCCCCTTCCTGCGGAAATGGATGACACCCCCCGAATCCAGCGGTTCCGCCGCCCCGGAGAAGGCCTGGGAATGCCTGGTTTCCTGGGCCTCCGCCACCGCCTCCAAGCCGATCCCGCCGATCCGGGTGGGGGTGCCGTCAAAATACGCCGCCACCAAGGCCTCGGACAGCCCCACGGCCTCGAAAATCCGGGCGCCCCGGTAGCTCCGGAGGGTGGAAATGCCCATTTTGGACATAACCTTTAAGAGGCCCTTTTTAACGGCGATGATGTAGTTATCCAGGGCATCTTCCCGGGACATCCCCTCCTTGAGCCGGTTTTCTCGGTGGAGTTCCGTGACAATCTGGAAGGCCAGATACGGATTCACCGCACTGGCGCCGAACCCGATCAGGGCGGCAAAATGCATCACCTCCCGGACCTCCCCGCTTTCCACCAAAAGGGCCGACAGATGCCGGATACCCCTTTTGATCAGATGCTGATGCACCGCCGATACCGCCAGAAGGGCCGGAATCGGACAAACCTGAGAGGTGATGCCCCGGTCGCTGAGGATGAGAAAGGACGCCCCCTCCCGGATATGATTCTCCGCTTCACCGCAGAGCCTTGCCAAGGCGTCCCTCAGAGTGGAAGCCCCTCCCTCGGCTTGGTAATGCAAAAACAGGGGTACCGACCGGGGAACCGTCTCGGACACTTCTCCCGCCCGGCGGAGAAGGGCCATATCTTCGTTGGTCAGGATGGGATGGGGGAGTTTCAGCTTCCGGCAGTGGCCGGGCCCTTCTGCGAGGATATTTTCCTCCCGGCCTATGAAGCTCATGAGCGACATGACCAGGTTTTCCCGGTACGGATCTATGGGCGGGTTGGTCACCTGGGCAAAGACCTGTTTGAAGTAGGAATAGAGCAGCTGGGGCCGGTCCGACAAGACCGCCAAGGCCGCATCGTTGCCCATGGAGCTTATCGGCTCTTGAGCCTCCTCCGCCATGGGAATCAGAATCCGGTCCCGGT
>CAYYNJ010000026.1:13802-14227 GCA_964472775.1 uncultured Spirochaetaceae bacterium | reverse complement strand
CAAAAGTTCCTATAAGCCCGAAAGAGGGTTCCGGGAGAATCCCGGAACCCTCTTCCCGGGGTTCTTCGGGAGAGTACCCCCGGAAGAACCCCTTTAGCTCGACTTGGTTTTCTTCAAGCCACCGCCGGTAGGGCCGCTGCCGGGAAACCCGGGACTTAACCTCGTTGTTAAACCGGATCCTCCGAGCCTCCAGGTCCACCAACAGGATCTTACCCGGACCCAGCCGGCCCTGCCGGACGATGGACTCGGCGGGCAGATCCAAGACTCCCGTTTCCGAAGACAGGACGATCAACCCCTCCTCGGTGATGGTATACCGCAGGGGCCGCAGACCGTTCCGGTCCAGGGAAGCCCCGATTTTTAAACCATCGGTAAAAACCAGCGCCGCCGGTCCGTCCCAGGGCTCCATGATGGCGGCATGGTATTCG
>CAYYNJ010000026.1:3253-13792 GCA_964472775.1 uncultured Spirochaetaceae bacterium | reverse complement strand
GGTGAGGGTGTAGCGGCTTGGGCGCAATCGGTTGCGGTCGAGAATGCCGCCGACTGGTGCGCCGTCGGTGAAGGCGATGGATGCCGGGCCGTCCCACGGCTCCATGAAGTTGGCGTGGTATTCGTAGAACCCCCGCTTGTCCTGACTGATGTGGTACTTGGCGCCGAAGGCCTCGGGTACCATCATCATCATGGTGTGCTCCAGAGACCGGCCTCCCCGGTGGAGGAATTCAAAAACCGCATCAAATACCGCCGAATCGCTGAGCCCCTCCCCGATCAGAGGAAGAAGATCGGGAAGGGTATCTCCGAAGAGGGGTGAAGAGAGGGATTTTTCCCGGGCCGCCATCATGGTTCGGTTTCCCTGGAGGGTGTTGATCTCTCCGTTGTGGGCGATATGCCGGAACGGCTGGGCCAAGGACCAGGAAGGAAAGGTGTTGGTACTGTATCTTTGATGAACCAAGGCCAGGGCGGAGCTAAAGAGAGGGTCCCCCAGGTCGGGAAAGAACTTTGGTATCTGGGGCGCCACGAACATCCCTTTGTAGACGATGGTCCGGCTGCTTAAGGAGACGGGATAAAAATCATCCCGGGTCATTCCGGCGGCCTTAGCCCCCTTCTCCCAGGTTCGGCGGACCAGATAGAGCATCCGTTCCAGGGCGCCGCCTTGAACCCCGGGAAAACGCAGAAAAACCTGACGGATCTCGGGCCGGGAATCCAGGGCTGTGGGTCCCAGGCAGCCGGGGTTTACCGGAACCTTCCGCCATCCCAGCAAAAGCCCCCCCCGGGAAAGGATCCCCTCCTCCACCAAGGCCAGGGCTTTTTCCCGCAGCGCCGGTTTCTCAGGCAAAAACAGCATCCCCACCCCGGTTTCACCGGGATTTTCCAGGGAAAAATCGAGCCCCCCCGCGGGGGATGAAAAAAACTCCCAGGGCACCTGGGTCAGGATCCCCGCTCCGTCCCCGCTGTTAACATCAGAACCCACCGCCCCCCGGTGTACCAGGTTGTTCAGGATGGTCAATCCGTTCTCGACGATGTGGTGGGAAGCCCTGCCGTTTATATCCGCCACAAACCCCACACCGCAGCTGTCGTGCTCAAAAGAAGGATCGTAAAGCCCTTGTTTTTTCATTCCCGCCCCTCAACTCTCTTAATTTGACACTTTATGGCAAGTATTTGCCATTTGCGATTCCTAAGGCTATTGCCGGATCTATTTTTTGTCAAGTCTTGAGGTAAATACGTGAGATATTGGCAGTTATTTGACAAATACTATAGGATTATCGTTTTTTTCTGTAATTGAGCGTATTTTTTACTGGCATTATTGCCAAAACTAAAATCTTTTTCGGAATTCCCTCATGGCATAGGAATAGTGAAAAAGATCTTTATACGGTACCAGGTTCGAAACGGTCCGGGAAATGACGGGAATATCCAGGGCCACCACGGCTCCGATGGGATTGAGTCCGCCGATGAGAATCCCCCCCACCCGGCCGGCATTCATGGGAATTTCCATAAGGGAATGGCCGGGCCATCCCAAGGCCGCCACCTTTCCCAGTCCCGCCTGCTCCATCAGGGCCGATAGTTCCTGAACCTGATCCCGGCAGATGGCGGGCACCTCGAAAAAATTCCCCCCGATCCGGCCCGTCCCGTCCACCATGGCCTGGGTAAAATCGGTCATCTTACTCTTAATAAATATTTCCAAAGGTTCGATGCTGGTTCCGGCGTACTTGATCACCTCGAGAAACCGAACGGGCTGCCGGTTCTGCAGCTCCATGAGTCCTCCAAACTGGGACTGCATGGGAACCCCGTTGCGGACCAGAATACCGTTGGCGTTGAAGGAGCAGACCGTGCAGAATCCCACATGCCCCTCGGGAATGGCGGAGAAACCGCTCCTCTCTCCCGGACCGATGATGCAGACCCGGTCCCCCATGCAGAATCCGGCTTGAAAAACCGGTTCCATCGCCGCCGCCGCCTGTTCGAAGGCATCCATGGGGATGATGGAAGTGTTGACGATCACCTCCCCCTTCAGTTCGCGGACATCGAAATTCATGAGCCACACCATCTCGTCGATCCGGGAATTTAGGAATCCCACCTTTTCAAAGACCCGGGCCTGGGAGAGTTCTTCCCGGCCCAGATCGGTTATTTTCCGGCCCTGGCGTCCCACATACTCGGTGAGCCCCTCTTTATCCATGGCCAGGAGATGAAACCGGACGGTACGCTCGCTCAGATCATACCCCCGGGATGAAAGATATTCGGTAATCTTTAAACTGCTTATGGGATGATTATTCTCCGCCAGGATACGCAGAATGGAGAGCCGCTTCTTTTCAATCTTGTCTTTCATACCATCCAGGTAACCGCATCTCCCCAGCCGTGTCAAGGAAGTTCTCAGGAATTGATATCAGGGATTGCCATGATTCCTACAAAAATGTAGGATTGTTTTTGAAAACAATGGACGAATCCTTTTGGCGGTGTATAAAAAGCAAAACCTTTAATCTGACAAGGGTGATTATAGCCTTGAAAATTTTCGATCTCAAAAGATCGAAAATCTCCCTTCCTGAACCGCCAAAACGATTCTGCATGCCTCATTTTGGCGAAACAGCTAGTTCAGGTAGTAAAACGAAGATGTAGAAGATGTGTACCTGTGCGATTTTTTTTGAGCACAGGTGCATATCTTCGAGAATCTTCGTTTTACCCTGAGAAAATTTTTCGCCAAAATGAGGATTGAAGGAGGCTCCGTGCCCGACGCTAAACGCCGCGAACACTACAAGCGAAAGCTGAAAGAACTCTCCGCCCTCTACGAAATCAGCCAGGAACTGGACCGCAGCACCGACCTAGGTCAGGTGATGGCACCGGTTCTGCCGACCCTGGGAGAAACCCTGGGGTTAGAGCGGGGGGTCATCACCCTCTTCAACCGCCAGGCCGAGAGGATACAGATCGACGCCGCCTACGGCCTCTCCTCGGAGGAGAGGAAACGGGGCCAGTACCGTCCCGGCGAAGGGATTGTGGGCCGGGTCATCCAGACGGGGGAACCGGCGGTGGTGGAGGATATCCTCAGCGACCCTGCCTTCCTGAACCGCACGGGCCGCCGGCAGGACCAGATCAAGGCGGGGACCGCCTACCTTTGCGTTCCCATCAAGATCGAGAGCGAAACCATCGGTGCCCTGAGTGTGGAAAGGGGGGGAGAGTCAGAGATTGATCTTGAGGAGGATGTACAGCTCCTGACCATCATCAGTTCCATGGTAGCCCAGGCGGTAAAGCTCCGCCGGCGGGTGGAAGAAGAGAAAGAGAGACTGGGGCAGGAAAACGCCCGGCTCCAGCGGGAATTGAAGGATAAATTCAAACCCGATAACATCCTGGGCAACTCTCAGGCCATGCAGGAGGTGTTTGATCTCATCCAGCAGGTCAGCCGGAGCGACGCCACCGTCCTCATCCGGGGCGAAAGCGGTACCGGCAAGGAGCTGGTGGCCCACGCCCTCCACTACAACAGCCTCCGGGCGGCCAAACCGTTCATCAAGGTGAACTGCGCCGCCCTTCCCGAGACGGTCATTGAGAGCGAACTCTTCGGTCATGAAAAGGGCGCTTTCACCAGCGCCGTATCCAAGAGGATGGGCCGGTTTGAAATGGCCCATGGAGGAACCATCTTCCTGGACGAGATAGGCGATCTGGCCCCCACCATCCAGGTCAAGCTGCTGAGGGTCCTGCAGGAGCGTGAATTTGAGCGGGTGGGCGGTACGGAAACCATCAAAACCAACGTGAGGGTCATCGCCGCCACCAACCGCCCCCTGGAGGAGGCCATGAACGAAGGATCCTTCCGGGAGGACCTCTACTACCGGCTCAATGTTTTTCCCATTCACATCCCCCCCCTGCGGGACCGGAAGAGCGACATCATCCTCCTGGCCGACGCCTTTGCCGAACGGTACGCCCGGCTCAACGGCAAAACCATCAAGAGAATCAGTACCCCCGCCATCGAGCTTTTTATGAGCTACCACTGGCCCGGCAACGTCCGGGAACTGGAAAACTGTATCGAAAGGGCGGTCCTGCTCAGCAGCAACGGGGTAATCCATGGGAACCACCTTCCCCCCAGCCTTCAAAGCGCCGAGTCCACCGGCACCCTCTCCGCCGCCACCCTTCCGGAAGCCCTGGGAGCCCTGGAAAAAGAACTCATCCAGGATGCCTTGAAATCCTCCCGAGGCAACATGGCCAAGGCCGCCCGGATCCTGGGTCTGACGGAGCGGAAGATGGGCCTGCGGGTGGAAAAATATCGCATTGACCCCCGGCATTTCCGTACATAAATGTAGGATTCTACTTCACAGACTACATTTATGTAGGTAATTTACAAACCGCCTCTCCTGGTACGTTTTTTCTGTCTTCCCCTAAACCCTTATCCCATGGAAAGTTAAAAATTTATCGCAGCACGTTTCTTTTTTTGGCACAACTCCTGCTTATACAGGTTGGGGTAAGAAACTCAATAAGGAGACGACGAGATGAAAAAAATGTACCTGTTTCTGGCCCTGCTGCTGACGGTTTTTGCGGGAACCGCCGGAGCGCAAGAGGCGGTTTCGGGGGAGGATCTGGCCCGGGAAGTGGCAGCCCTCTCCGAAGCCTTGGACTTTGTCTGGCTGCTTCTGGCGGCGGCCTTGGTATTTCTCATGCAGGCCGGTTTTGCCATGGTGGAAACGGGCCTGACCCGGGCCAAGAATGCGGGAAACATCATCATGAAAAATCTGATGGACTTTTCCGCCGGTGCCCTGGCCTTCTGGGCGGTGGGATGGGCGGTGATGTACGGAGGGTCCCGGGGAGGCCTGTTCGGCCTGGACCAGTTCTTCCTGGCCGGAGCGGATCCGGCGGTTTTCCGGGATTGGATGTTCCAGGTAGTCTTCGCCGCCACCGCCGCTACCATCGTGTCGGGAGCCATGGCGGAGAGAACCAAGTTCTCTTCTTACCTGGTGTACAGCGTCTTCATCACCGCCCTGATCTATCCCGTGGCGGGTCACTGGATCTGGAACGGCGGCGGATGGCTGGCGGAACTGGGATTCCACGATTTCGCCGGATCCACGGTGGTTCATTCCGTGGGCGGCTGGGCGGCCCTGGTGGGGGCGGCGGTGCTGGGTCCCCGGAGCGGTAAATACATCACCCGCACCTCCGACGGAAAATGCGAGCGCCGGGCCATTCCGGGCCACAACATGCCCTTGGCGGCCTTGGGAGTTTTCATTCTCTGGTTCGGCTGGTACGGCTTCAACTGCGGCAGCACCCTTTCGGGGAGCGACACCTCCATGGCGCTGGTGGCGGTTACCACCACCCTGGCAGCTTCGGCGGGGGCCATTGCCGCCATGGCCACTTCGTGGATCCTCTTCGGAAAACCCGATCCCAGCATGTCCCTCAACGGGGCCCTGGCGGGGCTGGTGGGAATCACCGCCCCCACCGCGGTGGTTTCCCCGGCGGGGGCCATCATAATCGGTTTTGTGGCGGGAATCCTGGTGATTTTTTCCGCCGAGTTCTTTGATACCAAGCTGAAAATAGACGACCCGGTGGGGGCCATATCGGTTCACGGCGTCGGCGGCGTCTGGGGGACCCTGGCGGTGGGGCTCTTCAGCACCAATCCGGACATGCTGGGCCTCTTCTACGGCGGAGGATTTAGGCAGCTCGGCATCCAGGCCCTGGGTGCGGCGGCGGTTTTTTGCTGGACCGTGACGACCACCTTCATTCTTTTCAAAGCGGTGGCCAAAACCATCGGGCTCAGGGTCCGTCGGGAAGACGAACTCAAGGGTCTGGATTTGGGAGAACACGCCATGGAAGCCTACAGCGGATTCCAGATTTTTTCCAACATGTAGTCAAGGAGTGATTTATGAAATTGATAACCGCCTATATACAGCCCCATAGGCTGAACGAAGTGAAACAGGAACTGTTTAAACGGGAAATTAAAAAGATTTCCGTCACCAATGCCCTGGGATGCGGGCAGCAGGGGGGCCACCAGGAATCCTACCGGGGCATAAGCCAGGAGGTGAACCTCCTGAAAAAGATCCGCCTTGATATTGCGGTAAACGAAGAATTCGTGGACACCACGGTGGACGCCATCGTGGCGGGCGCCCGGTCGGGCCAGATCGGAGACGGAAAGATCTTCATCACTCCCCTGGAAGAGTGTATTAGAATAAGAAACGGCGACACCGGCGGTGTGGCCATAGGTTAAGGAGAAAGCAATGACCATCGATTTTACCAAGACACCCCTGACTGAGATCTACGGATGCAACTGCTTCAACGATGCGGTTATGAGGGAGAGACTTCCCAAGAGCATCTATAAAGAAGTCAAGCTGGTTCAGGAAGGGATCCGTGATTTGAACGCCGATGTGGCAGAGGTGGTGGCCTACGCCATGAAGGATTGGGCCATCGAAAAGGGGGCCACCCACTTCACCCACTGGTTCACCCCCCTGACGGGCCTGACCGCGGAGAAGCACGACGCCTTCATCTCCCCCACCGCCGACGGCCGGGTGATCCTCGAGTTTTCCGGGAAAGAGCTGATAAAGGGAGAACCGGACGCTTCCTCCTTCCCCAACGGCGGGCTGCGGGCCACCTTCGAGGCCCGGGGCTACACCGCCTGGGATGTCAACTCTCCCGCCTTTGTCCGGGACGAGACCCTCTACGTCCCCACCGCCTTCATCTCCTACACCGGAGAGGCCCTGGACAAGAAGGTTCCCCTGCTCCGGTCCATGGAGGCGGTCAACAAGCAGGCCCTGAGGATCCTGAAGGTCTTCAACACCCCCGCCGCCCGGGTGGAAACCACCCTGGGGGCCGAGCAGGAATACTTCCTGGTCGAGAAAGATCTGGCCGATGCCCGGCCCGACATCCTCCTCACGGGCCGTACCGTCTTCGGCGCCCCCCCCGCCAAGGGACAGGCGATGGATGACCATTACTTCGGCACCATCAAGGAACGGGCCGCCGCCTTTATGAAAGAGTTCAATTACGAACTCTGGAAGCTGGGGATTTCCGCCAAGACCCAGCACAACGAGGTAGCCCCCAATCAGTTTGAAATAGCCCCCATCTTCGATGCGGCCAACGCCGCCGCCGACAAGAATCAACTCCTCATGGATGTACTGAAAAAGGTGGCGGGCCGTCACAATCTGGTGGCGCTGCTCCATGAAAAACCCTTCGCAGGGGTGAACGGTTCGGGCAAGCACAACAACTGGTCCCTCAGCACCGACAAAGGCCTCAACCTGCTGGATCCCGGCGACAATCCCCACGAGAACGCCCAGTTCCTGGTATTCCTCTCCGCCATTATCCGGGCGGTGGACAAATACGCCGCCCTCCTGCGGACATCGGCGGCCAACTCGGGGAACGATCACCGGCTGGGGGCCAACGAAGCCCCCCCGGCCATCATCTCCATCTTCCTCGGAGACATCCTCTCGGGTATTCTCGAAGGAATATCCGAAGACCGTCCGGTAAAAACATCCAGCGGGGAAATCCTGGAAATCGGCATTACCCGGCTGCCCAACCTGCCCAAAGACCTCTCCGACCGCAACAGGACCAGCCCCTTTGCCTTCACGGGGAACAAATTCGAGTTCCGCATGGTAGCCTCCTCCGCCTCGGTGGCGACCCCCACCACGGTCCTGAATACCGCCGTGGCGGATGTGCTGGCGGAATTCGCCGATCAGCTGGAAAAGGCCTCAGACCTGAACAGCGCCGTTCAGAAACTGATCAAAAAAACCTACAAGGATCACAAAAAGATTATCTTTAACGGCAACGGCTATGCCGACGACTGGGTGGCGGAGGCGGAAAAACGGGGACTTCCCAACATCCGTTCCACCGTGGAAGCCATCCCCGAGTATATCAAGGATCCCAACATCGCCCTTTTTGCCCGCCACGGCGTGTTGAGTAAAGAAGAGCTGGAGTCCCGGACCCACGTGTACCTGGAAAAATACAGCCAGCAGATCAACATCGAGGCCAATGTGATGATCGAAATGGCGAAGAGAGACATCCTCCCCGCGGGGATACGGTTCGCCTCGGAGCTGGCCAAGTCGGTAACCCGCATCAAGGGGGCCGATCCTGACCTGCCGGTGGATTCCCTCACCGGAACCCTGAAGGAAGTAACCGCCATCCTGCGGGAGTTTCAGAAGAAAACCGGCGACCTGGAGGTGGTCCTGGGCCGGATCAGGAACCTGCCTTCGGAAAACATCCTGGCCATCGCCCACGGCTACCGGGATCAGGTTATACCCGTCATGGAGGAATTGAGGGTTCAGGGTGATAAACTCGAAGTGCTCTGCCCCCGGAACCTCTGGCCCTTCCCGTCCTACATGGATCTGCTTTTTAAACTGTAAAAAAAAGGCGGGGCGGCTCCTTGAATGAGCCGCCCCCGCATAATTAACTACCGAAGATCGATGCCCAGCTTACGCAGCAGCGCCGGCCGGGGAATCCCGTTTTCGTCATAACCCCGGAGCTTGTAAAACTTGTCCAGCATCGGTTCCAGGGGCACCGTGCTTTTTACGGCATGGCGGGTGTCCCCTTCGGTGAGAAACCGGTCCGGCAGGGTATCGTCCTTCCGGGTTATCCCCATCCGAGTGTTCATATACCGCTCCAGCACCTGGATCCTCTCCCCCGCCTTCAGCATCTGCTCCTGGGAAAGCTCGTAACCCGTGAAGGTCGAGAATAACTGGGAGATCATCCGCACATCCAAGAGAAGAGCCGCCACCGCCGGGGTATGGGTCATGAAAAACGACAGGAGTACCCGGGGGGTATACTTCACCACCGGGGTTTCCAGAACGTAGCCGAAGGCGGTAAAGAGGCAGGTGGGCAGGGAGTTCAGGGCGTTGAAGAAATTCTCAAAGTACTTCACCCAGAAGGGCTTGGACCGGGGGGTGTAGGGATCGAGGAATCCAATCAGAACCTACAGAGACACCGGGTAGGCTCCCAGGTGGCACCCCCCCCGGTTGCACACCGCGTAGTTCAACCCCTGCCCCACCGCACCCCGGGGATCGTAGGCGGAAAGTTCCAGCCCCTTGACGTGCATGGCGAACTCGGCGCCTCCGTGGTCCTCCGCCAGCCGCCGGGTTCCCCGGGAAAGCTCCTTCCCCTCACCCCGCTGGTAGGCAATATCCTCCAGCACGGCGGCGATGTTGTCGAACCGGTCGAAGGCCAGGCGAGTCTTCATCAGACCCCGGACTCCCGCCTCCATGACGTAGGAGAGGGTCGCCCCGGCGGAAATGGTGTCCATTCCCAGGTCGTTCATCAAATTGTTCCAGGGAGCGATCAAGTCGGGATCGAAATTTCCGATGTTGGGGCCAAAAAGTCCGGCGGTTTCATATTCGGGGATCTGATTCATGGATCCGTCGGGATAGGTGCCCTTGTGGCCGCAAAGTACCGAACAGGGCTTACAGGTGCTTGGTTTGGTCTGGTATTTTTCGGCCATGGCCTCGCCGGAGATGTTCCGGGCCCTTTCGTCGGTGCGGTCCCGGAAGTTGTAGACCGGCATAAGGCCGCCGTCCACACAGGGGTTCACGTTCCCGGCGGTGCCGTATTTACTGAACCTTTCTATAAAAGGATTCTTCCTAATCTGACGGTTCGCCTTTTTCACCAGGGCCTGCCATTTTTCCGGCCGGGCCGCCTCCAGGGTATAAGCGCCTCCCCGGGCGGTGAGACACTTAAGCCCCTTGGCCCCCATCACCGCTCCAAAACCACCCCGGCCTAAAAACCGGTGCCCCGAAGCGATGTTGGCGTAGAGAACGCCGTTTTCGCCGGCGGGCCCGATGACACAGGCTCCGTCCTTGGATTTCAGATCCAAGGCGGCCTGAACCGCCGAGGTGGTACCTCCCCAGTGCTCCCCGGCAGGTTGAAACAGGACCTCACCGTCGGAGATTTCGACCATCACCGGCGCTTGGGAAGAACCGGTAACCACCGCGCCGTCGTAGCCGGCGGTGCGCAGGGCTATGCCGAAGGGGCCTCCGCAGGAGGCCGAGGCCATGATCCCCGTCAGGGGAGACTTGGTGACGCAGGAAAACCGGGCCGAACAGGGACCCTTGCTGCCCACGAAGCCGCCGGTCACAAACACAAGGAGGTTCTCCTTGCCCAGGGGATCCACCCGGTCCAGACGGTCTCCCAGACGGTCGTAGAACAGTTTAAGCCCCACGCCCTTGCCGCCCAGATACTCACGCCAGATCCGTTCTTCCAGGGAAAATTCCCGCCAGGAGGAATCATCCAGATTTATCTCCAGAAACCGGTTGCTCACCCCTTTGATCAGCTTTGCCATCCGCTCCTCCTTTCGGGCTTTTTTCCATGGGAGGGAATACCAAAAATCAGGAATTTTTGAAAGGATCTCATGGATAAGAAACTATAGCTTCGCCTACACCTGTTGTCAACTCAGACGCAAAAAAGCTCCAGTAATTCAATTTTGATGAAGGGATTTTCTGAATAAAACGAAGATTCTCGAGGATAGGCACCTGCGCTCAAATAAAATCGCGCAGGCACCCATCCTCTACATCTTCGTTTTACCAAAATATTGAAGCCCTTCACCAAAATGGGAAATACAGCCTGATTTTGGATTATACTGATACACGGTATGAAAGAT
>CAYYNJ010000026.1:2208-3169 GCA_964472775.1 uncultured Spirochaetaceae bacterium | reverse complement strand
CGCCAAAACTGGGTTTGCGAAAAAGCCCTGGACTGAGGCGTTTCTGAAGGGTATCCTGAATTATGACTCCGAACCAACAAACAACCCCGTCCTGGTGGCGGGGTACCACGATTTATCAGATCTATCCCCGATCCTTTCAGGACGATAACGGCGACGGTATCGGTGACCTGGCGGGGATTCTCCGGCGGCTCGACTACCTGGAATGGCTGGGTGTGGAGACCCTGTGGCTTTCTCCGGTCTATCCCGGACCCCAAAAAGATTTCGGTTACGACATCGCCGACTTCCGCAGCATCGACGGGGCCTACGGTTCCCTGGCTGATCTAGACCGTCTCATAGACGAATTGCACCGAAGGAAAATGAAGCTGGTCATGGATATGGTCCTCAACCACACCAGCGATACTCACCCGTGGTTCCTTGAATCCGCCGCGTCCCGGGACAATCCCCGCCGCCACTGGTACGTCTGGAAAGACGGCCGGGGGCCCGGAGGAAATCGTCCTCCCAATAACTGGCAGTCCCAGGTCTCAGGCAGCGGCTGGCACCGCCATGAAGCCACGGGGCAATGGTACTGGGCTTCTTTTCTTCCCTTTCAGCCCGACCTGAACTGGCGGAATCCCCAGGTCGAGAAGGAAATGATGGACACCCTGAAATTCTGGCTCGATCGGGGGGTGGACGGCTTCCGGCTCGACATCCTCGGATCGGTATATGAAACCGAGGGATTCCCCGACAACCCCAGAAACCTAAGACTCTTTCCCGAAAACGGAACGGCCCTGGGGTTCTTCCACTCCTGCCGCCACACCTCCAATCATCCCGATAACTTTGCCCTGGCCCGGCGGCTCAGGGCCCTCACCGATGCTTATGACCCTGAACGAATACTGGTGGGGGAGGTGTTCGGCGACTTCTCCATGGTCTGATACTGAGAGCGATTTTGCTCCGGAGGGCCAGGGAGGCGAAGCTGCTCGAT
>CAYYNJ010000026.1:0-2198 GCA_964472775.1 uncultured Spirochaetaceae bacterium | reverse complement strand
CCTGCGGATCGTCGCTCGCACCGACCGCACGGACGCGCCCCGCATCGAGGACGATGAGCCGGTCGCCTTTTAAGCCGGGGCCCTTGCGGCCCCTCCCGCGACGGCTGGACACCCACTTTTCAGGCCCCTTTCAAGGCTGTATGGCCCTCTCCAACCACGACCGGATCCGCCGAATTTCCCGAATTCCCTCCGCCCTCGCCCGGTTGAGCACCCTCTGGCAGATGACGGGACGCTCCATCCCCTGCCTTTATTACGGAGAAGAAATCGGCATGCCCCAAGGGCGGATTCCGGGAAAACAAGCCAAGGACCCCATTGCCGAACCGTTTCACCGGCTTCCCGAGCCGGTCTTCCGCCGGCTGGACAGAAAACTCAACGGTGCCCTCAATAGGGACAACTGCCGGCTGCCCATGGTGTGGCAGCACCGGGAAGGCACCGGCTTCACCACCGCCCGGGACCCCTGGCTGCCCCTCTCGCCCATTCCCGCCGAAGGCGGGGTGGAGGAGCAGAGAGAAAACCCCCACAGCCTTTTGAATTTCCACCGCCGCCTCATCCAGCTCCGCAAAACCACCCCCGCCCTAGCTTTCGGCGACGAAGAACCCCTGGAAGGGCTTCCCCGAAAAGTGGTGGGGTGGACCCGCCGCTGGAAGGGCGAAGAGATTCAGGTCTTTCTTAATTTCGGGAAAAAAGCGGTGAAGCTCCCCGGAGGGAATCCGCTCGGCGGGATCCTGCTTTCCACCCGGGGAGGAGAAGACGAATCCCGCCGGCGGGGAACCATCAAGCCCGGGGAAGGAATTGTGGTACGGGTTTCCCGGAATTCTTCATGAACTTTGGGACATGATGCGCTATAGTAAGAACTAGAAAAGAAAAAAAAGAGGAACAATAATATGAAAAAGCGAATGTTTACCCTGATTTTACTCACCCTGACGGGATTGGTTCCGGTCCTGGCTCAGACCGTTTCCATTGATTACATCGACGGTTATCTTGATGTGATGGAGCGGGGCAGCTGGGTGGAAGCTTACATCGGTGATACCCTGACGGCTTCAGACTCGGTACGGCTGGATAAAGACTCCTATGCCGAACTCAGCGGCCGGAACCTGAACCTGACTCTCACCAGTCCCGGAATTTACCGCATCTCTGAACTGATATCCGCCGCCGGCGAAGGAAACGCCCTGGGGGTAGGAAACCTGGTTTCGGGAAAACTATCCATGATGCTTCAAGGCGGATCTTCCCAGGTTCAGAGTGCCGTGGGGGGGGTCCGGGCGGCGGAAGCCGAGGCGGGACCTAAACTGGACTGGATGGGCAGCGACACGGCGGAACTTATCAAGGAAGCCAAGGTCGCCCTGGGAGAAAACCGGTTTGACAGCGCCCTGACCCTGCTGGAAGAGGCCTACGACCTGGCCTTGGATGACCAGGAAGAGTCGGAAGCCCTCTTCTACCTGGGATGGACCCACTATCAGAAGGGAGAGACCGCCCAGGCTTTGAAAAAGCTCTCTTCGGTGGACCCCGATTCGTATTCCGACACCTATCACTCCCATTTTCTCATCACCGGAAATATTCTGGTCAGTACCTTCGCCTACGATGCTGCCATCGAGTGGTTCGGAAAGTACGACCCCGCCGGGGCGGCGTTCCAGGATGTGGAAGCCCAACAGGCCATCTACCTACTCAATGGCCTGGCTTACAAACAGAAAGGAATGAGCACCCAAGCCCGGCAGGTGCTGCAGAAATCGCTGGATCTTAATCCCGCCGGAGAAACCGCCGATGCGGCCCGGTCGCTGCTGAAAGAACTCTAATCGAGGCTGCCCCGGCGGCGGTCCGCCGGGGAAATTTAAAACAGCCCCAACCCCAGGTACACCGCCGCCGCCGCCATGGCGGCGGCCAGTCCGGGATTCCCTAAAAAGAAGGCGGACACCCCCGCCACAAGAACTCCTAAAAATGATATCAACGGTTCTCCCGGCACGGCGCTCACCGATCCCGGGATTATCAGCGCCCCCAGGGCCGCATAAGGCACCGATGAAAGGGTTCGTTTCATGAATCTCAAGCCGTTACCCTCGGCGGCGGTCCCCTCAGAAGCCTCACGCCGGGGCAGCAGAAAGGGGATCAGCCGGGGGATGTAGGTTCCCGCCATCATCAGCACCACGAGCAAAATCTTATTCATCGCCGGCTCCTTTCTTTACATTGGTGTCATTGACAATCTGGAT
>CAYYNJ010000025.1:9789-16191 GCA_964472775.1 uncultured Spirochaetaceae bacterium | reverse complement strand
AGTCGAATTTTCTGATATCGATCTGCCTTTTATCTCCAGATGACCCTCCAGAAAATCTCTTTGGTGTTCTGTAACCCCAAGGTTTTATAGGAAACCATTTGAAACTCCTTATCACATCATTATCGCATTGACTAAGTTCAGGTTAATAACTCTCTTGATCCTTGTCAACAAAGGGGGGAGGGGGGGGAAAGGTAATTTTTCGTTTAGATAAAAAAAAATCGGATTGAAAAGATCACCCCGGTTTCGGGTTCCCTTAGATTGACCATCCTTGAAGAGGGTGGTAGGGTTGGGGCGATGAAAAAAGCGGTGGTAAGTACAGGGATGCTGATGCTGATGCTGATAGTCCTTCTGGGATGCTCCCCCGAGGCGGTTGTTATCCCCGATGCTGCCTTTATCTTAGGGTTTGATCGGTATGGCGAGGCGAGTCTATCCAAAGAATTCCCAGATCTCGAGGCATTAATATCACAGGGGGGATTTCGTACCACTTCCTTCAGTCTTGACCTAACCGCCGGTTCCTGGGAGCCGGAGCTTTTGAGGCAATCGGCCCGTTTTTTTGTCTGGGCGCCTCTGCGGGGATCAGAAGCGGTGCGCTTTCATCAAAACCACCCCGAGACGGCGGGTTTATGGCTTTCTCTGGGGATGAACCGTCTTACCGACTTGGCTCCGGAAAATCTTGCCGTCCTGGTGCCCCGTCGAGAATACGCCTGGAATCAGCTTAATTCGATTCTTATAAAGGAAGGTTATCGTCGTGTGGCGGGAGTTTTTTCCTCTTCCGCCGCGGCTGAAGCCGGGATAGAAGATGTGATCTTGCCAAATCTCGAATGGTTTTATTCTTTGGATTCTTCCGAAGGCTCCGATGCCGCCTTAGAATTTCTGAAGAACCACGTTTCCGGAGAGGCGGACTTTATCATCCTGGCGGCAGGCGAAGCCAATCCCCGGCTGTATCAAGAGCTTAGGCATTGGCAGGTGCCTCTATTTATCGAAGCTCCCTTTCCCGGGGCAGAATCGGACCCTTCCGTAAAAGGGCTTTTTGTGTCAGATTGGTCTGAAGGATTAAAGAAGTTTTTTAGGGAGAAAGTAGGCGTCTCCGGGGGCCTTTATTCCTTCAATAGCCGGCTTTGGTGGCGCCATGAGAAGGGTCTGCAGCCCCGGGAGTAATCGGTCCACCGGCTTTTCCGGCGGGGAGACATCAGGTCCTGTGATACGTATCTCTTTATTTTATCGTGAATTCCTTGACTGATAGTTCTAGAAAATGATTTGACAAACAATTCTGATAGAAATATAATTCGTATAGCTTTTTGTTTGTGCTGAGAGATTGAAAAAGGAGTTATTCAATGAGACGGAATGTTGTTCTTTTTATCTCAATATTATTAACCCTCTCCTTCATACTCCCGTTATCAGTGATGGCGGATGAGGTGACCGAGAGTCTGGAATCAATGATTTTAGAGAGTTTTGACCCTGAAACGTCCGCTACCGAATGGATGGTGGTGGGCAGTAAGTTTGTTACCGAAGGATTTCCCCGAACCGCTTATGCCAAGGCTTGGCCTGAAGCGCTTCATGGGGTTAACCGGGAAGATAATGACTATCAGGTCCTGGGGGTAAACGCCCGTTTTGACCGCCAGGGATTCAACTATCTCGAGATCATTCCTGTAAAGGACGGGGAGGACGGTGAGAAGGTTCACAATCCCCTCGACATTCCCGGACGGGTGAAGAGTATTGACATGTGGGTTTGGGGTTCCCAATATAACTACTATATGCAGGTTCAGATTGAAGATTATACCGGCATTGTGTGGACCCTTGATTTGGGTAATATAAACTACACGGGTTGGAAAAACCTGCGGGTACAGATCCCCAATTATATCCCTCAGTCCGAAGTCTATATTCCCTATCTTAAAAGCTTGAAACTGGTTAAACTGATTCTATGGACCCGCCCCGAAGAGAAGGTGGCGGATTTCTACGTCTATTTTGACCAGATCAAGGTGCTAACCGATACTTTTGAATCCCGGTTCGACGGGGATAATCTGACCTGGCCTGAGAAGGTTGAAGAAACCTGGGCCGAAGCTGAATAAGGAAGGAGTGAGGATATGAAGAGATATTTGATAGCCCTAGTGATTGCCATGGTTCTCCTCACCGGCTTGTCAGCCCAGGCGGCCCCCTCCACGGCGGGCCAGCCCGACCCCAACATGATCGGTACCGATACGGCCCAGCAGATGCTTCAGGAGATCTCCCTTTCCAAGTTTGAAGATGCCGGTATGTGGCGCGCCACCATGCCCAGGGATTTCGGCATAGCCACGGTGAGAAAAATTGCCGGAGGGCCCTTGGATAAAGAACCCATCCAAGCCGAAATCGATGCGGGTATAAATGAGGCCGACAACTACGTTCTTGGTGTGAAAGCTTACTTTTATAAGAGAGCTCCCGAATATATCATGATTCGTCCCAGCCGGCCGATTCCCATCGAGGGAATAACCAAAACCATCTCATTCTGGGTGGTGGGACGGAATTACGAACACAATCTTAAGATCCTTTTGAGTGATTTCTTTGGGAACTATGCTGAATTGACCGTGGGCAAGTTAAACTTCTCCGGTTGGAAGCAAATGACCGTGGCGGTACCGCCCACCCTGGTTCAGAAAGACCTTCATTACAACAATAACATGGGTCTTCAGATAGACGGCTTTCGCATTGATTGTGATGCCAAGGATACCATTGGTACTTACTACATTTATTTCGATGATCTTCGAGCCGTCACCGATCTCTTTTCCGAGAGAATGCGGGACCCCGACGACATCGCCGACGTCTGGTAGATTTCATGCATCATAAAAATCCAGGGTTCTAGGACCCTGGATTTTTTTTGTCATTGGACCCTCGGAATTTGACCGGGGAAGATTAGTTACCCCTTCATGATACAATGGTAATAGATTTTTTTAAAACAATAAGATGTATCAGAGTGAATTGATGGGTGAAAACATCGATGCCTTGGATGACCAGTTAATCCTGGAGTGTTAACCATGAAAAGGATCTTATTTTTAGGGATCTTTCTTTCTCTATTTGCGGCAATTTCGGCGGCTCAGACGGCGGTGTCTTTCTCTTTTTATCCAGGAGACCGGTTTGTATTGACGGAAAAGCAAGATTTGCGGATGCGTCAAAACGGCCGTTATCTTGGATTTATCTACCGGGAAATCCGTAGTTCCCTGACCCTCAGGGAATCAGTTCCCGGCGGGGCGGAATACTCCGGCACCAGCTATCTGTTCCAGGAAATGAAACGAGATGCCGCCCTTTTGGGCCGGCGGGTGGAAAACAGCAGCGTTATAGATGTTACTTTGGAACACGACGGCGGCTATCGTCTCCCCCCGGACCAGCTTTTTCCCTTGCTACGCAGTGTCCCCCGGTTTCCCACTGATCCGGTGGAGCTGGGAGAGAGTTGGCGTGTTTCCGGAGAGAGGATGGTAAAAGCCCGGGAAGATCTGCCCTATACCAGGGTGCCCCTCTACATAGAATACCGGTATCTGGGAGAAAAGGGGAGCGGGGATGCGTCGTATCATTCTCTCACCGCCCAGTACGCCCTTAGGTACCGCCAGGGAGATGATCCGAACGGCGATCCCGGGGTAAACCGTATTTCGGGAAGCCATAAGCTCGATATTCGAATACCCGTCAACTTTCCTGAGAAGATCTTCATGCGTGATACCGTGGAAGAACAGTATCTCATGACCGACGGAACCGAATACACCTATTCAGGCATCATTCTAACCTGGTTTGATACCCCCGTTGACTATGACCGGCGTGAGGTAATCCGGCGGATCGTGGAAGAAGATTCCGAATATCCCCGGAACCATCCGGAAAAAGATAATCCCTTGGGACCCGGTGAGCAACCCGGGGGTGAAGGAGTGTTGATACCAGAAGAAGGCCTGGAAGAAGGCGGGGTGGTTATTACCGAATCCGAGGAAGGCCTCATGCTGAGTCTGCCGGATATTCACTTTATCGCCGACAGCCCCCGCATCCTGCCCGATGAAGCTCCCCGGCTCGACCGGCTGGCCCGGGCCCTCGAGGCGGCGGGAGAGGCGACCATCCTGATCCGGGGGCATACCGCCGATGTGGGCAGCCGTGAGAGCCAAATCGAGCTCTCCTATGAGAGGGCCAAGACCATATTGGACGAAATGGCGGCCCGGGGAATTCTCCTCGCCCGGATGATCTACGAAGGAAAGGGCGGCGACAACCCTGTTGCCACCAACGACACCGAAGAGGGGCGCCGGCAGAACCGCCGGGTGGAGGTTATCTTACTGGATTAAGCAGTGTACCGGCCAACTTCTCCTTGACCGCACCTTAGCGAGGTTTTACAATGTTAGGTGCTGCTACTCGCTAGGTCAGGCCGAATCAAAATCACCTCAAGGAGTTCGCCATGTCCAGAATTGTCAAATGTGCCCACATTCAGGCTTCCAATCCGCAAAGTACCGGTACCGTGGAAGAGATAAAGGAAGCCATGGTTGTTAAGCATGAAAAGTTGGTGGAAGAAGCGGGGAAGAAGGGGGTTCAAATTCTCTGCCTTCAAGAAATATTCCACGGCCCCTATTTCTGTGCCGAGCAGGATATTAAATGGTACGCCAGTGCCGAAGAGGTCCCGGGACCATTGACCGAAAGGTTTTCCGCTTATGCGAAGAAATACAAAATGGTTATCATCCTGCCGGTATATGAAAAAGCCATCGATGGCGTTTACTACAATACCGCCGCCGTTATCGATGCCGATGGAAGTTATATGGGTAAGTTCCGTAAGGTTCACATCCCCCATACCTGGCCGGGATTTTGGGAGAAATTTTATTTCAAACCCGGCACCACCGATTTCCCCGTATTCCAAACTGCCTATGCCAAGATTGGTATTTACATTTGTTACGATCGGCACTTTCCCGAATGTGCCCGAATCCTCTCCCTGAAAGGGGCGGAGATTCTCTTTAATCCTTCCGCCACGGTGGCAGGGAAATCTGAATATCTATGGACTCTTGAGCAGCCCGCCCAAGCTGCGGCCAACGGTGTTTTTATCGGGGCCAATAACCGGATTGGAGTATAAAAACCCTGTGAGTTTGGTGAGTGCTACGGTTCCAGCTAGTTTGCCAGCCCCAAGGGCGAGATCATCGTCAAGGGGAGCCGCGATAAAGATGAAATTGTTGTGGCCGATTTGGACCTTGAGGATATCCGCAAGACCCGGGATGGATGGCAGTTTTTCAGAGACCGTCGTCCCGAAATGTACGGAGCCATCTGCGAGCAGCTTCCCAGCTAAGCTAATTTTTTTCGATTTCAACCCCGGGAATACACGCCCGGGGTTTTTTATTAATAGAAGAAAATATATATTAGTTATTTTGTAACTATAAATATAATAACAAAAGTTCGATATGCTTGCATGTACAACATTATAAACCTTGTAAAAATTTAAAATATATCATAGAATGGGATTAAATAGTGAAGATCTTATAAAAGGAGAATTTTATGAAAAGATTTTTAACCACAGCAGCGACACTATTATTGCTCGTTGTTTTGGCAACCGTTTTTGTGGCATGCGGCGGCGGTGAAGAAAAAGCTGTCAAGGAAGCGGAAGAAACAGCCACAGCAGCAGGCCCTAAAAGCGGAGGGGTCTTGGTTTTTGCCCGCTCTGGAGATTCGGTGGGCCTCGACCCAGGCAGGGAAACCGATGGTGAATCCTTTTATGGCGCCACCCAGGTTTTCGATAATCTGGTTGAATTCAAAGAAGGTACCACGGAAGTACAGCCCGCCTTGGCGGAAAGCTGGGACATATCCGATGATGGTCTTGAATTTACCTTTCACCTGCGGAGCGGTGTAAAGTTTCATGATGGTACCGATTTTAACGCCGATGCGGTTGTCTTTTCACTGGGACGGCAGCTCTATGAAGACCATCCCTATTACGAACTGGGCCCCTGGAAGTATTGGGGGTATATGGATATGGGCAACATTGTCAAGGATATCCTAGCCGTCGATGATATGACCGTCAAATTTGTTCTCAAAAAGAAAGAGGCTCCCTTCATTGCCAACTTGGCCATGGATTTTGCCGGCATCGTTTCCCCTACTGCGGTTGAAAAATATAAAGAAGACTTTCCCAACAATCCTGTAGGTACCGGACCTTTCAAATTCGTATCATGGCAGAAAGAAGACGCTATTATCTTTGAAAGAAATGAAGAGTATTGGAGACGGCCCGCCTATTTAGACCGGCTGATCATCAAAGTCATACCCGATGCTACGGCCCGTTATCTGGCGCTGCAGAAAGGTGAAGTGGATGTGATCGATTTTCCTTCACCGGAAGATCTTGAGGCCATGAAGGTAGACCCGAATATTAAGGTTATCCAGCAGGCAGGCCTCAACGTGGGATACCTGGCCTTTAATACCGCCAGAAAGCCTTTCGAT
>CAYYNJ010000025.1:9509-9766 GCA_964472775.1 uncultured Spirochaetaceae bacterium | reverse complement strand
AACTATGCCGTGAATAAGGAAGAAATTATTACCGGAGTTTACGGTACTGCCGGTACCCCCGCCAAGAATCCTCTACCTCCCACCATGTGGTCCTACAACGATGATATTGAAGATTATGCCTACAATCCCGAAAAGGCTAAAGAACTGTTGGCCGAAGCGGGTTACCCGGATGGATTCTCCACCACTCTGTGGGCCATGCCTGTGGCCAGGCCTTATAATCCCAACGGAAGAAAGGTAGCCGAAATTATGCAGGCTCA
>CAYYNJ010000025.1:2674-9419 GCA_964472775.1 uncultured Spirochaetaceae bacterium | reverse complement strand
GGAGACCCCGATAACTTTCGCTGGGTCCTTCTCTCCATTCCTGCCGCAGAAGTTCCCGCCGGTAATATTGCTTTCTGGAAGAATGAGAAGTTCAACTCTCTGATTGCCGAGGCCAAAGAAACCATGGATACAGACAAACGTAAAGCCCTCTATGAAGAAGCCCAGGTTATCTTTCACGAGGAAGCTCCCTGGCTTCCCATTGCCCACTCGGTGGTGTCTGAACCTATGCAAAACTACGTGATGGATTTTCAGCTTTCCCCCGTGGGAAAACGACAATTCTACAACGTGTGGCTGGATAAATAGATCTAAAGAAATGAAAAGGGGCGGGTAAAACCGCCCCTTTCCTTCCATGACTTTTGGAAGTTCCGGATTGTCCGGTATCTTTCAGTTCGACGGGAGGAAAATAAGGTGAATGCCGCCCCGAAAAGGGCAGTGAGATCCCCGGGGTTTTATCCCCTGAGAGTCTCAGGCATTTACCTTTTATTTTGTATTTGAAGGTATGATATGGGAAGTTTTTTACTTAAACGCCTTTCCTTGCTGATACCAACCCTGTTGGGGGTGGTAACCTTGGTCTTTTTTATGATTGCCCTTTCGCCGGGCGATCCGGCCCGGGTTATGCTAGGGGAGAGGGCAAGCAAAGCACAGCTTGAACAGCTCAGGGAAGACCTGGGGCTGGATGAACCGCTGATGACCCAGTATGGGCTCTATTTAAAACGCGTGGTGAGACTGGACTTCGGTAAATCCATCAAGTCATCCCGTCCGGTGATGCAGGAGATCAAGGAGTTGTTTCCCGCCACCATTGAATTGGCGTTTTTTGCCATGATCTTTGCCGCCACCCTGGGCATCATCATAGGAGTATTATCGGCCACACGGAAAAATACGTGGGTGGATTACACTTCCATGGTGGGGGCCTTATTCGGTGTTTCCATGCCGGTTTTCTGGCTGGCCTTGGTACTGATAATGGTTTTTTCGGTGGGACTGAATCTGTTGCCCACGGGCAGCCGGATGAATATTCGTTATTATTTTACGCCAATAACCAATTTTTACGTTATCGATTCCCTCATCCTTCTCTTCAGAGAAGGAGATCCCAAGTACCTTATCTCTTCTCTGAAACATCTGGTCCTGCCCTCAATTGCCTTGGGCACCATTCCGCTGGCCATCATCGCCCGGGTTACCAGAAGCAGTATGCTGGAGGTGCTCAAGCAGGATTATATTAAAACCGCTAGGTCGGCGGGGATCAAAGAGGGGCGGGTGGTTTACCGGTATGCTTTGAAAAACGCCCTTCTTCCGGTGATAACGGTTATCGGGCTGCAGTTCGGCCTGCTTTTAGCCGGAGCCATTCTTACAGAAACCATCTTTGCCTGGCCGGGTATTGGTAAGTGGCTCTACCACGCCATCGAGGCGAGGGACTACCCGTCGGTCCAGGGGGGCGTCGTTGTCATCGCCACCACCTTTGTTTTCATCAATCTGATTGTTGATATCCTCTATACCCTGGTTAACCCCAGAATAAGGCTTCAGTAGGACCGCGTATGGAAGAAACAAAATTAGCAACTAATCCATCAGAAAACATGATTGAAAGGGAGCCTGGCCGATTCCGAGAGGCCATCCATCAACTGAAAAAGAACCGGGGTGCCATCGCAGGGCTGCTGATTATCAGTCTGTTCCTTGTGGTGGGGGTGTTTGCCCCCCTCTTAGCACCCCACGATCCTCTGGCCCAGACCATGGAGATGAGGAAATCACCTCCTCTAACGGGGGGGCATTTATTAGGCACCGATGACCTGGGCCGAGACCTTTTTTCGAGGATAATCTACGGAGCCCGGATATCCATGATCATCGGTGTTTTCAGTGTGGGAATATCCCTGGTTTTCGGCATCCTCATAGGTGTGGTATCGGGATATTACGGAGGATGGCTGGATAAAATCATCATGCGGCTTATAGATATCATGCTGGCCTTTCCTTACGTGCTGCTGACCATCGTCATAGTGGCCATGCTGGGACCGTCATTGCTCAATGCCATGATCGCCATCGGTATAAGCCAGATTCCCCGTTATGTCCGTATGGTCAGAGCCAGTGTGCTGGCCGAAAAAGAGACCGACTACGTCATGGCCGAAAGATCCTTAGGGGCGGGCAATTTTGAGCTGATGTTCCGCTCCATCCTGCCCAACTGTCTGGCGCCCATTTCGGTCCAAGCCACCCTGGGGGTGGGGGAGGCGATACTCAGCTCCGCCGCTCTCTCCTTTTTGGGCCTGGGAGCCCAGCCGCCCACCCCCGAGTGGGGACTCATGATAGCCAGTTCCCGGGAATTTATTACCAGCGCTTGGTGGATCGTCACCTTTCCGGGAATAGCCACCCTTTTCGCCGTACTGGGTTTCAATCTCTTTGGCGACGGGTTACGGGATATGCTGGATCCCAAACTTCGGGATTAGGGAGGACTTATGCCGGAAAAAAACAGCAGCAACAACAGTGATATCCTCCTTTCTATCAGGAATTTGGATGTGAATTTTTACACCTACCGGGGGGTGGTACGGGCGGTCCGCCAGGTGTCTTTCGATATAAAAAAGGGAGAAACCCTGGCTCTGGTGGGGGAATCGGGCTGTGGAAAATCCGTTACCGCCCATTCCATCAATCAACTGATCCCCATGCCCCCGGGGAAAATCGACAACGGAGAGATTTTTTTCGAAGGGGTGGATCTTCTCAAGCTCTCCGATAAGGAGATACGGAAATACCGGGGCGACAGGATCAGCATGATCTTTCAGGAGCCCATGACCAGTCTCAACCCGGTCTTCAGGATTGGCAAGCAGATCGCCGATGTGTTTCAGACCCACCATCACCTGAAAAAAGATGAAGCTTGGGCGAGGGCGGTGAACCTTCTCGAACTGGTTAAAATACCTGCACCGGAGAAACGCACCGCCGCCTATCCTCATCAGCTCTCGGGTGGCATGAGGCAGCGGGCCATGATTGCCATGGCCCTGGCCTCTCCCGATCCTGGTTTGATGATAGCTGATGAACCTACCACCGCCCTAGATGTAACCATACAAGCCCAGATCCTCAGGCTCCTGGCAGAACTGAAGGAGAAGGTGCGGATGAGCGTCCTCTTGATCACCCATGATATGGGAGTGGTGGCTGAAACGGCCGACCGGGTTGTGGTGATGTATGCGGGAAGGAAGGTGGAAGAGGCGGATGTTCATCCCCTTTTTGAGCAGCCCGGTCATCCTTATACTCTGGGACTTCTCAATTCGCTTCCTTCCAATGAAAAGTACAAGAACGCTAAACGTCTCCAGGCCATCACGGGGCAAGTCCCCGACCTATTGACCATCGGTGACTGGTGTCCCTTCGAAAACAGATGTCAGTACGCCGATGAGATTTGCCGGAAAGAGTTTCCCCACAGAACCGAAATTGCTCCGGGACATTATATCTGGTGTCATAAAGCGGGGCAGATAGACGCAAGGGGCAGTGAGGCTTAACTATGAAACAAATACTCGAAGTAAAAGATCTACGAACTCATTTCACCATCAAACCCGAGAATATGAATGAAAAAAAGGCAATTCTGAAAGCCGTTGACGGGGTGAGTTTTGATATTAGGGAAGGTGAAGTTCTCGGGGTGGTGGGAGAATCGGGTTGCGGTAAATCGACCCTGGGCCGGACCGTGCTGCGCCTGGAAGAAAAAACTTCCGGCTCGGTGATTTACCGCGGCAGGGATCTCTATTCTTTATCGGCCCGAGAACTTAAAGAAGCCCGTACATCGATGCAGATGATTTTTCAGGATCCCTATAGTTCCCTGAATCCCCGGAAAAAGATTTCCTCCCTCCTTGAACAGCCGCTGCGGATTCACAAAGCCGGAAGTCCCAAGGAGATTCAAGAGAAGGTAGACGCCCTATTAGACGAGATTGGTCTGAACCCGAAGTATAAGAACCGGTTTCCCCATCAGTTTTCCGGAGGACAGCGTCAACGGATCGGTATTGCCCGAGCCCTGGCCTTGGAGCCTGAGTTCATTGTCTGCGACGAGGCCGTCTCTGCTCTGGATGTATCGGTTCAAGCGCAGATACTTAACCTTCTTTTGGATATTCAGGACAAATATAATTTTACCTATCTTTTTATTGCCCACGACTTGGCGGTGGTGGAGTTTATTTCACACCGTATCATGGTGATGTATTTAGGCAGGGTGGTGGAGTTTGCCGACAAAGACGAATTGGCTAAAAAGCACCTGCACCCCTATACCCAAGCTCTTTTTGCTGCTTTTCCCAAGACCGATCCCCGGGGACGGGAGAAACGCAAACCCATTGTTATGGGTGATGTTCCGTCTCCCATTAATCCTCCCGGGGGCTGTTACTTCCATCCCCGATGTCCTCATAAGATGGACGTTTGTGCTCAAGAGTACCCTGAAATGAAAGAGGTGGCTCCAGGTCACTTTGCGGCCTGCCATCTCTTTTAACAAGAGAGAAGGGCGAGGAATTCCGAAGCTGTTTTTATGCTTCGGGGTTTCTTTGGCTATAGTTGTGGACACTACTTTTTAGTCGTCATCATTTTGCTGATGACCGGAGTACCGGAAGTATCCCACCACCGGCCGATGATCTGATACAGCCCGGGAGGCCGCAGCGTCGTCGTTATTGAAAAGGAATTCATCAAACCTAATTACCGAATAGCGGTGGTCGAATTCGTTGGTGTGCTCCGGGGAATACCAAATATTATCGTAACTTGAAGAGTCCTGGATAGTGGTCATCAGTTCGGGAGAAACCATGGGCAAATGGCTGATGATGTCCCATCCCCGATCATTGGCAGGAAGGTTGAAATCTCCCATAAGAAAAATGTCTGCCTCCGGGGCATAGGCTCTTTCTATTTGCATGATTACTTCATCGAGTAGGCTGTTTTCAGCTCGGCGCTGCCTGATCGAAGAACCGTAGACGGTGTGAATGGTAATGACCACGAAGTCAAATGCTCCGGACCGGAACTGCCCGATATAGGGCTCGCGAAGAAACCGGTCTTCGGGGTCATCTAGCAGAAACGGATCCGATAATGGTTCAAAGAGATCCTCCCGGTAAAAAAAGGAATAACGCTCCTTTTGGACCGCCCCCACGGGCTCGGAGATTAAAAACGTCCAACCGGGAAGGGCCTTGGAAAGCCTCTCAAGTACTTCCCTGTCCCTCACTTCCTGCAGGGCTACGAAATCGAAATAATCGAAAAGGGATGCAATAAGGGTCAGTTCTTCATCATCCCGGGATCCGTCGGAGAGGATGCGGATATTCCAGGTGGCGATGCGGGCTTCCCGGTGGAGAGGATTGGTCTCTGCGATAGGAGGAAAGCTTTCGTTTTGGCCGGTTTCCTGGGCGCTGGCAAGAAACGATAAAAAGAGGATGAGCAAACTTGTTAGGAAGATATTTTTCACAGAAATAACCTTTTAAAAGCAGAAATCACAAATCGGATTACCTGAAAGACCGAGGTAATCGGGCCAGGGTCGGCGTTGTGCAGGGAGGTTCCTTCATAACCAAGGCGGCGGCACAGGGTATCTAAAGTTTCGGTCTGTCGGAGAAAGCGCTGGTAATCGGGATCAGGTTTCCCCCGCCAGGCATTATCCGCCACCGCATAGAGGCGGGGTAAAATCATACGGTAGAGTTTTTTCGGAGTAAAAACATATTCGGTCCAGAGAGGCGCTTCGATTCCTAGGATGGGAGTCATAGAGAAGTCTCCGGTATCGAAGGCTTTTGCTGCATCCCACTCCTGGGTTTTTCTCAGGCTGGTCATACCGTGAGGGTAATCCAGGTAGAGGTGCCAAAAATCGGAGATGATATTTTTACGTCCGCTCAGGAATGTTTCCTTGCTACGAGAGGCTCCATTTTTTTCTCTCCAGAACTGCATCACCGCCCGGGGGTTTAAATCGGCTGCGGCCGAGGCAGTAAGGGGCCCCACCGCATCATTCCAGACCACCGCAACCTTTCCCAAGGCCTCTACCTGTTGAATTACCCGGTTCATGAAATAACCATGCAGCTCTGATTCGGTTTTAAGATTTTCCTGTTTCATCAAGGCTTGGCATCGGGGACATCTCCGCCAACGGCTCGGAGGAACTTCATCCCCTCCGAGGTGCACCCAAGGCCCCGGGAAAAGTGGGAGGATGTCTTCCAGCACCTGGATAAGAAAAGTGTAGACTTCCTGGTTGCCGGGACACAGCACATCAGGATAGATGCCGGGCCGGCGGGCTACCGGTATGGGTTTTCCCGAGCAAGAGAGGTGAGGATAGGCGGAAAGCAGAGCCGTCGAATGCCCCGGAACATCGATTTCCGGAATTACCGTTATTCCCCTTTCCTCAGCATAGGAAACAACCTGCCTTATTTCTTCGCGGCTATAGAATCCGTCACAGGTATCTCGATCTCCCCGGAATGGTGTCCGCCGTCCCCCGTGGATATGCAGTTTAGGATAAACCCTGCTTTCAATGCGCCAACCTTGATCATCGGTGAGGTGCCAGTGAAACCGGTTGAGCCGCAGGATCAGACAGAGATCGAGGATCCTCAAGATCTCCTCTGTCTTGTAAAAATGCCGGGAAACGTCAAGCATGAATCCTCGATGATCAAAAGCGGGGCTTCCGGCGGTCGGAAGGCTTTTTTTTAGAACATTAGAGGATTCAGAAATTTCTCGGATCAGGGTTATAAGGCCGTAAAGGAGCCCCGGGGTATCCCTTGAATCCAGCTTCAGTCCAGTCGCTTCAGGGGTAATACGGTAGCCCTGTGGGGTTAATTGCAAATTATGACCTGCT